>JBAPYD010000236.1:0-2508 GCA_049284555.1 Chromatiaceae bacterium
GCGCTGTAGGCCTGGAAGCGCTTCCAGAAGGCGAGGGCCTCCCGCGGGTCGAACCCGGCGCGGGCCATGTAGAGCAGACCGACGCGATCCGCCTCCAGCTCCTGGGTGCGGGAATAGGGCAGCAGCACGCCAACCTGGGTGCCAAGCCCGTAGGCCTGCATGGCGAGATCCCGGCTGGCCCCCCCATAGCCGGAGGCGCCCAAGGCGGCGGACAGCACGCTCCCGCCAAGCTGCACCGCGATGCCTTGGGACATGCGCTCCGCCCCGTGTCGGGCGGAGACGTGGGCGATCTCGTGGGCGACGACCGCCGCCAGCCCTGCCTCGTTCCGGGTGATGGGCAGGATGCCAGTGTAGACACCCACCTTGCCTCCAGGCAGGGCGAAGGCGTTGCGCTGCTTGGGGTCGTCGAAGAGGACGAACTCCCAACGGGCGTTGGGCAGCTTGGCCACCCGGGCGATCCGCCGACCCACCGATTGGAGCTGAGCCGTTTTCTCTGCGTCTCGCGAGAGCGGGGTCTTGGCCTTGATCTGATCGAAGGCCTTCAGGCCCAGCTGGGCCTCCTGGGAGGAATCGACCAGCAGAAGCTGGCTGCGTCCCGTCTCCGGGGCCGTGGCGCAGCCGCCGAGGGCGATGCACAGCAGAGAGGCGGCGGCGAGACGCGCGCCGAGGAGGTGGTGATGGGCGGTCAACATCTGCGAAGGGACTCCTGATACCGGCAGTGAAAGATCCGAGCCCGATCTGGATAGGAATCGGGCTGCTGGACGCCAAGGTCCAATCGAGCCCTTCGAGCGGCATGTCCGCCCGCTGCCCCGGGTCTCGCTGACTCGCCCCCGCCCGGTTTCTTGACCTGTCGGCAGGTTCCAGGCGCGATCGCGCGTAGTACACTGGAGCTCCGCCGCGAACGAGGATTCACTCGCCGGATCGGGACCGCGGATCCCGTCGGGATAGCCCCCAGGCCCACGAGGAGGGCCGCTCCATGCTCCACATCCCCCTGGAATCCCTGTGCTACATCATCGCCAAGGCCCGAGAGTTCCAGGCCAAGGAGGAGGTGGTGATCCCCGATACCCCCTCCAGCCCCTCGGACGACTGGGCCCTCCAGTGCCTCGCCGACCACAGCGGCGACTACAGCCTCACCGAGCTCGTTGAGACCATCGGGGAGATGAACCAGCGCCAGCGGGCGGAGCTGATCGCCCTCATGTGGGTCGGGCGGGGTGATTATGACATCGCCGACTGGGAGACGGCGGTCGACGACGCGATCGGCGATCATTCCGTACGGGCCGCCCATTATCTGCTCGCACATCCCATGGTCGCGGACGACCTGGAGGAAGGCCTGATCGCCCAAGGTTACTCCTGCGACGACTAGATCCCCGTCCCGTGGCGAGTGCGCCGGGGACATCGAGCCCGGTCACGCGCCCCCCCTCAACCCGAGCACGTCCTGCATATCGTAGAGCCCCGGCCCGCGGCTGGCGATCCAGGCCGCGGCCCGCGCCGCCCCACGGGCGAAGGTCATACGGCTGCTGGCCTTATGGGAAATCTCCACGCGCTCGCCGTCTGCCGCGAACCAGACGCTGTGCTCCCCGACAATGTCCCCGGCACGGATGGTCTCGAAGCCGATGGTGCGCCGCTCCCGAGGACCCGTGTGGCCCTCCCTCCCGTAGACCGCCACCTCCGCGAGATCCCGCCCCAAGGCGGCCGCCACCACCTCCCCCATGCGTAGCGCGGTGCCCGAGGGGGCATCCACCTTATGCCGGTGGTGGGCCTCGATGATCTCCACGTCCACCTCATCCCCCAGGACACGCGCGGCGATGTCCAAGAGCCTCAGGCAGAGGTTCACGCCAACGCTCATGTTGGGGGCGAAGACGATTCCGATCGCCTCGGCGGCGGCGGCGACCGCGCCTCGCTGACCCGCGTCCAGCCCGGTGGTCCCGATCACCATCCGCTTGCCCGCGGCGCGGCACAACGCCAGGTGCCGTTGGGTCGCGGCCGGCGCCGTGAAATCGATCAACACGTCGAAGCAATCGGCGGCCGCCTCCAGATCCCCGGTTACGGCCACCCCAAGCCGGCCCACGCCGGCCAGATCGCCGGCATCCGCGCCGACCAGGGTGGAATCAGGCCTTTCCGTCGCCGCTCCGAGGGTGAGCCCGGGGGTCTCGGTAACGGCCTGAACGAGGGTGCGGCCCATGCGGCCGCCAACCCCGGCCACCGCGATTCGAGTTGTGCTCATGGCATTTCCTGTGTCGTGCGTGATTTGGGGAGCGCTGAATTATCGCGCTTCCCGTGGGGGGCCAGCATGGCCCGCGAGCCTCGAGGGCCTCGAGCCCGCGTAACTGGAGCATCCCGAGCCGCGAGCCGATCACGTGTCAGGATGACATGTGGCCCGCCCCGACTGCGGAGAGTCCATCCAACGGCCCCTCACGGCCTGGGGCCAGGCGCGGGACGCGGTCTCAAGCGGCGCGAATACAGCACACGCTCCGCTCGGGACCCACGGGCACCTCGGCTGGATAGTCC
>JBAPYD010000237.1:0-1897 GCA_049284555.1 Chromatiaceae bacterium
GTCCGGAACGAGATCGAGGCGGCCCGTCCCTGACGCAGGTCCGTCAGGTCGCGGGCGCTCATGACCGCGATCCTGTCCCTTCTGCTGGTGGTGACCTTGTCCATCCTCGTCACCCGGGTGGCGGCCATCATCCTGATGCATACGGGCATGGCGAGTCAGGCCGCTCGCTTTCAGGCGCGCTCGGCCTTCTCGGGCGCCGGATTCACCACCCGGGAGTCGGAGCAGGTCGTCAACCACCCGGTGCGCCGCCGGGTGGTGCTGCTGCTGATGCTGCTCGGGAACGCCGGGATCGTGACGGCCGTGTCCTCGCTCATCCTCGCCTTCGTGCGCACGGGTGAGGGAACCCTGGGCCTGGAGCTCAAGATACTGCTCCTGATCGGCGGGCTGGTGGCGCTGTGGGCCCTGGCCAGCAGTGGGCCCTTCGGTCGGCTCCTGTCGCGGCTCGTCGAGCGTCTGCTGGAGCGCTACTCGGAGCTCGAGGTCCGGGACTATGCCAGCCTGCTGCGGCTCGGTGGGGACTACCGAATCGCCGAGCTGGCCGTGGACCCGGGTAGCTGGCTCGACGGCCGAACCCTTGAGGAGGTCCGGCCGGCGGAGGAGGGCGTCCTGGTGCTGGGCGTCGCATCGCCGAACGGGGATTGGCTCGGCACGCCGGCAGGGGACACCCGTGTGGGGCCCGAGGACACCCTTGTGGTTTACGGGCGCTCCGACGTCATACGCCGTCTTCAAGAACGGGGCGTCGGCCGTGAAGCCGAGCGGGAGCATGCCGAGGCGGTTGGGCGCCAGGACCGCGTCGCCAAGGGAGAGCGGGCGGGGAAGCAGTGGTGACGACTCGGCGGCACGGCGCTTGCCTGGAGCACTAGCATTCCCGATGCGGCGCCCGCGGCGAGTGCGTGTGCCACGAACTCTCCCGAGACCGATCTTCCCAGAATGAGGTCCGGGTCATCCGAGAGTAAATCCGATGCCCATCCAACGCGTCTTACTGTGTTTCCTACTCAGCGCGCCAGTGGCGGCGAGCGAGGTGCCCAAGGGCTGTGACTTCTCCAACAGCCCGGGCCAGGATGCGACGCTCGCCTGTTACCAAGACCTGGACCGTAATGGGGATGGGGCGCTCTCTGAGGCGGAGGCCGAGGTTCTGCCGCGCCTTCGCGGGAATTTCCGAGCCCTGGACTCGGACGGTGATGGTCTGCTCAGCCCCGGCGAGTTCCAGGCCGACAAGACCACACCGCCCCAGCGCGGCGGTGCAAAAGGCGCTTGATCCCTCACAATCACTCGCACGTCGATGGGGTCCGGGCCCGTGAATTCCTTGAATCCCTAGGGCCCTTCGCAACGTCGCCGCCGGTACCGGTCCGCCGTGGGCCCCGGACCCCGGACAAAGCTCCATTCGCTTCGGAGACGCATCATGAAAAATGCAGCAGCTCAACTCCTGGATGCCTACGGCTTCGTGCGCGATCCGAGCCTTTGGGACCGCGATCTGGCCGGGCAAATCGCCGCCGGGCTGGGCCTCGAAGTGCTGGAGCGGTCCCACTGGAAGATCATCGACTATCTGCGCGAGCACTATCTCGCCAACGCGACGCTTCCCTGGGAGGGCAACCTCTGTCGGGAGCTCGGCCTGGTGGACCACTGCGTCCATCGCCACTTCGGCGGCCCCCTGGAGGCATGGAAGATCGCCGGGCTGCCCGATCCCGGTGAAGAGGCGCGAGCCTACATGGAGAACCTGGAGCCCCCCGAGCACGCATGAATCCAGCGCACCTCCGCCTATAGCCTGGCCAGAGGGCCCAGGGCCGTCGCCACCAGGGGGCGGTGATCCGCGGGGAATGGATTGGCGCATTGGCGCGGTGGACCGGGCCATCCGGTCCAGATCGGCGGTGCATATCCACCAGGGGTGTTGTTATGC
>JBAPYD010000238.1:0-2095 GCA_049284555.1 Chromatiaceae bacterium
CCCTTGTGCTTGGGGATGGTGCGGAGCATCTCGCGCAGCCAGTGGAGCCGGTCCTGGGGCTCCCTGGCCCTTCGCAGCTCCGCCTCAGCGGCCTTGTACTCGGGGCTCAGGTTCGCGGGCATTGCGCCAACCCTCGTTGCTTGAGGAACCATCGGCACCGCGCCGATTGTTGGGGACACCTCCCCGGGGGGGCCTGCAAGGGATGCATGGCAACCAACGCTCCTCTATCGGTCGATGGCGGCCTCACGCCTCGGCGGGCGCCCGCCCCGCGCCGGGCAGCCGCTTCTCCATCACGGCCAGGTTGAAGGGGCGGCCCCGATAGATCCTGACCTGCCGCCGGACCACCGTGAAGCCCATGCGACGGAAGAAGGGCTGGGCGGTGATGCTCACGTCCGCTCGCAGGCGCGCGCTGTGCCGTCGGCGCGACTCCCGCTCCACCCGGGCCATGAGGGCGGCGCCGACACCGTGGTGCTGGTGGGCGTGGTGGACGTAGAGGCAGTCGATGTCGCCGGTGCGGGCCAGCTCGACGAATCCGATGACGGTGTCCGCCACTTCGGCGACGAGGACCCGGTAGCGACGGAATCGCCGTTGCCAGAAGGCGTTGGGATAGACCCTGGGCGCCCAGGCCTGGATCTGCCCGGGCGAATAGTCCCGGGCGTTCACCCGGCGGACGGTCTCGTAATAGAGCCGGGCGATCTGGGGGACGTCCGCGCGCTTGACGTTGCGTATCCGCATCAGCAGGTGAGCCGCAGGGCCGCCTCGATGGGGGCGCGGTCCTGCTGTAATCGGTTGACCTCGTCCACCGCCTCGCCGGTCGGCGCGATCCGCATGGCGAGCGGACCCGGAACGGATGGAGAGCGGCAGTCAGTCGACGTCCTGCTTGCCCATGGCGAAATCGACCTTGTCGTAGATCTCTGCCATTGGCACACGGGACCCGATGGACTCGAAGGTGACCTGCCCATCCAGGCCCTCGGTCTCCCCCAGCAGCCAGCGCCCGTCCGTCCGGCGAGTGTAGACCTCGACCAGCGGTCGGTCCTGGCTCACCAGGGCGTATTCCACGAGGCTGGGCAGTCGGCGATAGATGCCGAACTTCCCGCCGCGATCATAGGCCTCGGTGGAACGGGAAAGGACCTCGACGATCAGGGCCGGATTGAGCAGCACGTCGTGCCGCTCGTCGTGGAATCGGGGTGTCTCGCACAGGGCGACCAGGTCTGGATACATGCTCGCGTTTGCGGCCACGATGCGCACGCGCATGTCGCTCGGGAGGACGTGGCAGGGCCCGTCCTTGAGCTGGGCCCGCAGCTCGCTCCCAAGGTTGAGCACGACCAGGTTGTGGTTGAACGAGGCGCCGGTCATGGCGAACACCTCTCCATCCACATATTCGTGCTTGGCGTCCGCTTGTGCCCGCTCTGCCGCGAGGTAGTCCTCGAATGCGCAGCCGGGTCTGGTCTTCAGCGCCATGGGGGTTCTCCGGTGGGCTCGAGGCCAGTATAGGGCACCCGGGGAAGACGGTTGCCCGGCATCTCTTTAGGCGACGATCCGCAGCACGCCGCCGCGGCGCGGATCGCCCGCCCCGGTGAACTCCCGCCCGTCGTAGACCACGGTATGAGCACCGCCGAAGAAGAGGTTCAGGTCGTCCCAGAGTTGGTGGCTCGGCCAGTGGTCGATGAGCCGGCGGACCGTGTCGGGCGGGAGGCCGGGCTCGATGCTGAGCTTTCCACGCTCCAGATGGATGCGCGGGGCCTCCACGGCCTTTTCGGGGGGCAGCTGGAAATCGACCAGGTTGCAGAGGGTCTGCAGGATGGCGGTGCGAAGCCGGTTGGAGCCGCCGGAGCCCAGGGCGATCAGACGCCCGCCCTGCTCGGCCAGGGCCGGGGCCATCATGGAGGAGACCCGGATGTCCTCGCGCCAGCGGTGGAACCCCCCGGGGTTGAGGTCCTCCTCGCCCAGCATGTTGTTCAGCATGATGCCCGTGCCCGGGAGGATATGGCCGCAACCCTCACCGTTCGACAGGGTCAGGGAGGCGGCGTTTCCCGCGGCGTCGATCACGCTGATGTGGGTGGTTCCGCGGGAGCTGGTCGGGCGCCCCCGCAGC
>JBAPYD010000239.1:0-9745 GCA_049284555.1 Chromatiaceae bacterium
CGCTCGTACAGACTTCCGCCGGGGGTGCCCCGAGGGCCCCGGCTTTCGAACTGAATCGAACCCAAAGGTTCAATTGGTAAGGAGAGTGATCCGATGGCAACGCCCGTGAACGAGATGAAGACCAAGCCCTCGTGGCGCCGTTTCGAGGACGGCCAGAGCGAATGGGAGGCCTGGACCGACAAGATCTTCAACGAGGACACCTCGCACAAGTGCCCGACCTACGTGCACAAGACGCCTCCCTGCCAGGGCAGCTGCCCTTCCGGCGAGGATATCCGCGGGTGGCTGCAGATCGTCCGCCAGCTGGAGAAGCCTCCGGTCGGAATGGAGTGGCAGGAGTATGCCTTCCGGCGTTCCACCGACGCCAACCCCTTCCCCTCGATGATGGGCCGCGTCTGCCCGGCACCCTGCCAGGACGGGTGCAACCGCAACGAGCTGGAAGACTTCGTGGGCATCAACGCCGTCGAGCAGTTCATCGGCGACACCGCCATCGAGAAGGGCTACAAGTTCGATCCCGCTCCGGCCGATACCGGCAAGCGCGTCGCCATCATCGGCGGTGGTCCGGCTGGGCTCGCTGCCGCCTATCAGCTGCGCCGTAAGGGCCATGCCTGCACCATCTTCGAGGCCAACGAGACCCTCGGTGGCATGTTCAAGTACGGCATCCCCGGCTATCGGGTGCCGCGCGACAAGCTCGACGCGGAGATCCAGCGCATCCTCGACCTCGGCCAGATCGACGTCCGATTCAAGACCAAGGTGGGCGTGGACGTGCAGGTGGCCGACCTGGAAAAGGACTTCGACGCCATCCTGTGGGCCATCGGCTGCCAGTCCGGCCGCGGGCTTCCCGTCCCCGGTTGGCAGGACACCCCCAACTGCGTCTCCGGCGTGGCCTTCCTCAAGGCCTTCAACGAGGGCCGCATGAAGGTTACCGCCGACAAGGTGGTGTGCGTTGGTGGTGGCGACACCTCCATCGACGTGGTCTCGGTGGCCCGTCGCCTGGGTCATATCAGCGGCTCCGGTCACAACCAGCCGCCCGAGGCGGTCGTGCACGACGGCTATGTGGCGCACGATACGGCCGTGACCGCCGCCGCCCAGGGTGCGGAGGTGACCCTGACCTCGCTCTTCACCCGCGACAAGATGACCGCCGCCGAGCATGAGGTCCACGATGCCACGTACGAGGGCGTGACCATTCTTGACGGCGTCATGCCCCTTGAGGTCATCAAGGGCGCGGATGGCCGCGCGACCGGTCTTAAGGTCGCCGACTGCTCCATGGTCGACGGGCGTCCGACCCCGGTCGAGGGAACCGAGCGCGTGCTGGCGGCGGATCTCATCGTATCGGCCATCGGCCAGGGCGGGGATCTCACCGGCCTGGAGGATCTGGACAACGGGCGCGGTCTGATGAATTCAGACAAGTTCTACCAGGTGCCGAACAAGGCGGGACATTTCGTGGCGGGCGACATCATTCGCCCCCATCTCCTGACCACGGCCATCGGCCAGGCCTGGATCGCCGCGGACTCCATCGACGAGTACCTGCGTCAGGCCGAGCACCGTCGCCGGCCCAAGGTGGACGTCCACCACTTCGACTTGCTGGCCAAGATGACCGAGGCCAACCTGGCGCCCGAGTCCTTCGAGGTCGATAAGGTTGGCGATCTGCGTGGTACCTCAGAGGGCAACTGGGCTATCCACAATTACGAGGACCGCTCCGGTGCGGAGGTCATTCCCCACGACGAACTGTTCCTCGGGCACTTCAACTATCACGCGCGCAACCTCCGCAAGGAGGAGGTGCCCAGTGCGGAGGACGTCCTCGGCCACTTCAAGGAGCGCGTCATCGGGCTCTCCGAGGCGGAGGCCATCGACGAGGCGAAGCGCTGCATGTCCTGCGGAATGTGCTTCGAGTGCGACAACTGCGTGATCTTCTGCCCGCAGACGGCGGTCTATCGGGTGGACAAGTCCCAGCGCACCACGGGGCGTTACGTCGCGACCGACTATGCCAAGTGCATCGGCTGCCACATCTGCGCGGACGTCTGCCCCACCGGCTACATCAAAATGGGCCTTGGTGAGTAAGTGTCTTCGAGTCATTAACCTGGAGGCGTCGATGGCTAATGCCGTAGTGAGAGCGGGCCTCGTCGTCGTTAGCCTGGTCTGGGCGCTGGCCGCCCAGGCCGTCCTGGCGGCCGACCTGGGCTCCTTCGTCAAGGAGGGGTCCAAGGCCGCCGGACTGAGCGCCTGCGTCGAGCCCACCGAAGTCATGCGTCGCGACCACATGGAGCTCATCGAGCACCAGCGCGACGAGACGGTTCACGGGGGCATCCGGGCCACCAAGCACAGCCTCGCCGGGTGTATCGACTGTCACGTGAGCAGCGGCTCAGACGGGCAGGCCGTACCGGCGAACGGCCCGGATCAGTTCTGTGGCGCGTGCCACGCCTTCACGGCCGTGACGGTCAATTGCTTCGACTGCCACGCCAGTGTGCCCAACGGCGGGTCCGTCAGCGAGTCCGGGGTCGCCGCCCACCAGGCCGCGGGCATTGCGGTGGCAGGCGGCGGGCCGGCAGTCAAGGGTCAGTGACCATGAATCACCACGAAGACAAGATCGACGGCGGGCGTCGGGCCTTCTTCGGCGTGGCGGCTGGCGTCTCCGCCGGCCTCGTGGCCCCAGGGGTGGTGCTCCATGCGGTGAGCGCCGCGCCCCGGTCCGAGCCGGTGACGGACGCGGTCCGCTGGGGGCTGCTGATCGACACGACCAAGTGCGCGGACGGCTGCCGGGCCTGCGTCGACGCCTGCGATCAGGAAAACGGGCTGGATCTCCAATCCAAGCCGGAGGGCCAGTCCGAGGCCCAATGGGACCGACAGAAGTCGGTCTGGATCCGCAAGGTCAAGCTCCAGGACAACCAGACCGGGCGTGTGACCAATCTCCCGCTCATGTGCCAGCACTGCGAGCACCCGCCCTGCGTCGACGTCTGCCCCACGGGGGCGTCCTTCAAGCGGGCCGATGGCATCGTGATGGTGGATCGCCATACCTGCATCGGCTGCCGCTACTGCATGATGGCCTGCCCCTACAAGGCGCGTAGCTTCATCCACGAGACCATCCACGGCCAGCTGACCCGTGTCCCCAGGGGCAAGGGCTGTGTGGAGAGCTGCAACCTGTGCGTCCACCGGCGCGACTTCGGGACCGCCTCGACGGCTTGCGTGGATGCCTGTGCGGCCGAGGGGCACAACGCCTTGACCTTCGGCGACCTCAATGACCCCGAGAGCCCCATCAGCCGGGCCCTCAAGGCCATGCCGAGCCGTCAGATCCGGGAGGACCTGGCACTCAACACCGGCGTGCGCTACTCGGGCATCTAGCACCGGCGGGAGCAAGAGATGATGAAACGTATCGTCTACCGCGAGTGGCGTATCCCGCCGGCTCGCTACTGGGGCATCCTCGGCATCCTGGCGGTGGTGGCCGGCATCGGCGGACTGGCGACCCTCTACATGGAGCACGAGGGCCATTGGGTCACCGGGATGAACAACTCGGTGGTGTGGGGCACCCCCCACGTCTTCGCCGTGTTCCTCATTGTCGCCGCCTCCGGGGCGCTGAACATCGCATCCATCGGCACCGTCTTCGGCAAGGCGGCCTACAAGCCCCTTGGCCGTCTCTCCGGCCTGCTCGCGGCGGCGCTGCTCATCGGTGGGCTGCTGGTCCTGGTCCTGGATCTGGGACGGCCAGACCGGCTCATCGTGGCCATGACCACGTACAACTTCCGCTCCATCTTTGCCTGGAACATCTTCCTGTACACGGGCTTCATGGCGATCGTGGTCGCCTATCTCTGGAGTATGGCCGATCGCATGGGGGCCCCCTTCTACAAGGGTATCGGGATCTTCGCCTTCGCCTGGCGTCTGGCGCTCACCACGGGTACCGGCTCCATCTTCGGCTTCATCGTGGCCCGGCAGGCCTTCGACACCGCCTTCCTGGCGCCCATGTTCGTCATCATGTCGTTCGCCTATGGTCTGGCGGTCTACCTGCTGGTCCTGATGTTCACCTTCGACCAGGAGGGGCGGGTGCTGGGCGACAGGCTCCTGCGTCGACTCAAGAACCTGCTGGGCGTCTTCGTCGCCGCCATCCTGTACTTCACGGTGGTCTATTTCCTGACCAAGCTCTACGGCGCCAAGAACTACGAGCTGGTGGGCTGGGTGCTCCTGAACGGCGGTGTCTATACGGCCGTGTTCTGGATCGGTTGGGTCCTGATCGGCGGTCTCGCCCCCCTGGGAATCCTCTATCACCCGGAGCTCGGGAAGGACCGGAACTGGATCGCCGCCGCCTGTGCCCTGGTGATCCTGGGCGGGCTGGCGACCATGTATGTCGTGATCATCGCGAGCCAGGCATTCCCTCTTCAGATGTTCCCTGGCCAGACCGTGCTGGAGGCCACGCCGGCGGCCGGAATCCTCGGGGAGCCGGCAGCCTACAGCCCGTCGCTGCCCGAGCTCCTCCTTGGGCTGGGAGGCATCGCGGTGGCCCTGCTGATCACGGCCGTTGGCGTTCGGGTCCTGCAGTTCCTCCCGGAGTCCCTGGCTGACGACGCGCTGCCAGCGGACGACGAGGCCCCGGCTCCCGCCCTCGCCGAGGCTTAGGTTCCCGGGGGCCACCCGTGTACTCGCGGGTGGCCCCGCCTTAGGGGGGCGCTTCCTCGTTCCGTTGAGTTTCCAGGGCCCCTCGGCCCTCCGGTCCCAACGCCGGCCATGGCCCATCTCTATCTCTCCGCGGCCCAGAAGTCCTCCGGCAAGACGACCGTCTCCATCGGGCTGTGTCGGGCCCTAAGCGCCAGAGGACTCAGGCTCCAGCCCTTCAAGAAGGGTCCGGACTTCATCGATCCCCTGTGGTTGACCCAGGCGGCGGGACGGCCCTGCTACAACCTGGACTACAACACCATGTCCGGGGAGGCGATCCGCGCCAGTTTCGTCCGGGAGTCGGCCGGTTGCGACCTTGCCCTGATCGAGGGCAACGTCGGACTCTACGACAGCACCGATCTCGCCGGGACCGAGACCAACGCGGAGCTCGCCAAGCTGCTCGGTGCCCCGGTCCTGCTGGTGATCGATTGCGCGGGCATGTCCAGGGGTATCGCGCCGCTGCTGCTCGGCTACCGGGCCTTCGACCCGGAGGTCTGGATCGCCGGCGTCGTGCTCAACAAGGTGGGCGGATCGCGCCATGGGGCCAACCTGCGGCGCGCCGTGGAGCACTACACGGACCTGCCGGTGCTGGGTCTGGTGGAGCGTGACCCGGCGCTTGCCATCGCCGAGCGCCACCTGGGCCTGATGCCGAGCAACGAGACGGCGGAGGCCGAGGCGCTGGTGGAACGTATCGCCGCCTTGATTGCCGATCAGATCGATCTCGAGGCGGTCCTGGTGCTCGCGGGCGAGGCCAGGCCCCTCACCGGGGCGGTCGAGCCGGCCGCGCCAAGGGCGGGAGGTGAGTCCCTGCGCATTGGGCTCGCACGGGACTCGGCCTTTGGCTTCTATTACCCGGACGATCTGCGGGCCTTCGTCGAAGGGGGGGCTGAGCTCGTGGAATTCAGTCCTGTCTGCGACGCGGAGCTGCCCAGGGTGGATGGGCTCTTCCTCGGCGGAGGCTTCCCCGAGTATCGGATGGCGGAGCTGGAGGCGAACCGCGGCATGCGGGAGTCCGTCGCAGACTTCGTTGCCCGAGGGGGGCCCGTCTACGCGGAGTGCGGAGGGCTCATGTATCTCTGCAAGGGCCTGCATTGGAAGGGGCAGCGCCGCGCGATGGTGGGGGCCCTGAACGCGGAGGTGGAGATGCGGCCCAGGCCCCAGGGACGCGGCTATGTCAGGCTGCGGGAGACCGACGGGTTTCCCTGGCCGGCCCTCGAGGGGATCCGCCCGAGCACATCCCGTGAGATCAGGGCCCACGAGTTCCATCATTCTGCCGTCCTGGCCCCGGACCCGACCTGGCGCTACGCCTACGAGGTCCTGCGGGGAACCGGCATCGATGGACGACACGACGGGGTGGTCCAAGGCAACCTGCTGGCGTGCTATAGCCACCTGCGGGACATCAACACGGGCTGGGTGGAGCGCTTTCTCGCCCAGGTGAGACGCGTTCGGGCGCATTGAGCCCGTTGGCACTCCCTGGGGTTACACTGCAACTCTCTGTACCGGATTCCAATCCAACAGGACATACCATGCTAAAGCTCACGACCGCTGCGGCCGCCCAAGTGTTGGTCGCGGCCAAACAGGGTGGGACCGAGGGGATGTCCCTGAGGCTCGCGGCTCAGCGCGGGCCCGACGGGTCCATCGACTACCGGATGGGGTTCGACGAGGCGACCGAGGAGGACATCCGGATGACCTGCGAGGGCGTCGATGTCGTGATGGCTCCGGAGCAGGTCCCCCTGCTCGACGAGGCGACCATGGATTACGTGGAGCTGGAGCCTGGCCAGTTCCACTTCATCTTCCTCAATCCCAAGGACCCGAATTACCAGCCGCCCGCGGAGGGCTGAGCCCCGTGCTCCAGATCCGGAATCCGTCGACTCAAGGCGCATACGCGGGTAGGACCTAGGACGCGATGGAGCTCAGCAGCGAAGACGCCTTTCGCCTCAACGTCCTGCTCGCGAACAAGCCGCTGGCGATTCGGATCGACGAGGGCAGGATGTCGGTCCACGGGCTCGCGGCCCAGGGGGATTCTCCCCAGCGCGAGATCAAGGTCGAGCTCCACCCCACCACGCGGGTGGAGCACTACCTTCGGCTGGTCAGGGAGCTCATCTCCGGGCAGGTCCTCGGGTCTCCCGGCGGTTATCCCGTCTATCTCAAGCGCTGGACCCGCATGGGGCAGATGCGCGACGAGAGTCTCGCCCAGCTGCTGCTCCTCGGGGAGCCGGAGGCGGTCGTGGCGGCCGTATGCTCCCCGGGCCTCACCGACGAGCTGGCGAGGCGCGCCTGGTGGGCCATGGAGGACGCGGAGAACGCGAGACGCATGCTCGGGAACCCGGCCATCGTCGCCGGCAGCATGGGGCCGGTGCTGGCGGCCTATCTGGTGGACTATCTGCCCTTCGAGACCGAGAGCGAGCGCATCATGGAATCGGTGCGGTTGGTCCTTCAGCCGGGGCTCATCACCCAGGAGCAGCGCGAGGAGCTGTGGCGGAAGTCCGCTCGCAAGCAGGCCTATCTGGTGGGCTTCCTGCAGGCCCTGCCGGACGATCTGCTGGAGCCGGAGCCCCCGCGGCAGCGGGACCCGGCCCTGGTGGCGAAGCTCCAGGCGCTGGCCGTGAGCGGGGATCCCTGGGCTCGCTCCCTTGAGCGGCTCGCCTCGGCGGCGGGTCAGACCTGGCTCAAGACGGTCGCCACCGTGCTGGCCAAGCCGCCCAGTCAGGACGTCGTCACCACCACCTTCGATTGTCTGCGGGACTATTTCGCGCCGTTACGGCCCGAGGGGGATCCCAATCTGCCCATGGATGCCCTGATCGCGGAGGCCGAGACCCTGGTCCAGGGCCCGCGCCTGTCAGGGGAGCTGGCCGAGTGCCTCGGCAGATGGCCGGAGCTGCAGGGGGATGTCTCCGCCATCTGGGTTCTGTCCGGGCTCGGCTATGGGGTGATACGTCCGGTGCTGCCCGATCCGACCGCCCTGGGAACCCTGATGCGGCGCAAGCTCGCCCCCGTCGTCGACCCCATCCTTGGGCTCATCCGTACCCTGAGAGGGGATAAGCGCTAGGGTAGAGCGGGGGACTCGGGGCCGTCACCTGGATCTCGCCTTCAAGGGGCCCAACCTTGCCCATCGGGAACCAAACGCCAGCCCCGGAGGACAGATCTCATGAACGAGCGACCCCAGATCAAGACCGCGATCCCCAGACACCGTTATCAGGTCGGTGATTATGCCGCCTCCCTGTTGGGGGAGATCGAGAGCGGTGACCCCCGCGACTACCGCTACATCCTCGCCTTCATCCCCCTGGGTCGCAAGGAGCCCGATCTCTACGTGTGCGCAGAGCGGACGCCCGCCACGGAGCAGGCGGCGGGGGCCTATCGGCTGCGGGTGATCGGCGAGGCCATCTCCGAGGTGCTGGACACGAACGACTGTTGGGGTGACCTGGAGACCTTCGCGGCCCAGGCCCTCAAGCTGGGCGCCCAGGCCCTGGGCCTTCAGCGGGAGCAGGTCGTCCAGCTGATGTAAGGGGTCGTTGCTCTCAGCAGTCGTGCTCGGCGATTGTCGTGAGAGTCGCGCCGGGAGCGGGCACCGAATCTCACTCTCCCACTGGGAGAGCGCGGGGTGAGGGATCGGCCGTGGCGCCCGGAACCTTCATGTTCCGGGGTGGCGCGGGCGCCATGGCCGTTAACGACGGGGGGCCGGGACCATCTGCTGGATCACCCCCATGGGGTTCAGCTGCTCCATCTGCTCGGTCCCCCGGCCGACCATGCCACTGAGCTGCTCTATCCCCTGCCGCATGCGTCCCATGTCCGCCGCCATGGCGGGCAGGGTGCGGATCTGGGCGGCCATATCGGAGACGTCATGTGCCAGGGTTCCCATGTCGTCCCGCATCGCGCGCATGTCCTGAGCCATCTCCGCGACATGGGCGGTCATGGCACCCATGTGGGTCGTCATGTCGTGCATGAGCTTGACCATGAAGAGGAAGGCTGACCCCGCCGTCAGCACCGCCGCGAACACAAGGAGTCTGATTGGGCCCGGGGTCTCCGTGCGCTGGACCATGGTGTGGATGGGGGTGCTGTTGGTGGCTCGATGCCGATCAGGATGCCACAGACGGGCTCGTCGTGGGCCGCCCTGTCGCCCGTCGGTGTCCCGATTGGGAAAAAAAGAGGCCGCCCAGTGGGCGGCCTCTCGGAGTCGACTGGCGACGACGATCAGTTGAACAGCCAGCCGAAGTTCACGCCCAGCTCATACTGGTGCATCTTGATCTCGGGTGCCTGGGTCCCGGTGAAGGCGCCCGGTCCCTTGACGGTCTCCTCGGGGGCGTACATGCCCCAGAAGGTCAGCTCGTAGTTGCTGGCGAGCTTGTAGGTCGCGCCCAGGGTCCAATGGTCCTCGATGACGGCCGGTGCCAGGGCGTTGAAGGCGACCTGGCTGCCGCGGATCGGCTGATTGCCGTGGCTGTAGCCGCCGCGCAGGGTGAGGGCGTCAGTGGCCGCATACTGGACACCGAGCTTGATGACGGTCATGTCGCGCCAGCCGAAGCCGGCACCGTTGTCGCCGCCGAGGCAGTAGCTCGACTCGTAAGCGGTGCCGGGCGCGCCCATCCCAAAGGCCGCCCCGAGGTCGCAGTTGGTCGCGAGCTTGTTGTCGTTGGCGATCGACTTGACATCGCCGTACCAGATCTGCTGGACGTCGAGGGCCACGGCCCAACGATCATCGGGCCGGTAGGCCAGTCCGATGGTGGCCACCGCGGGCATGTCGAAGTCACCCTGCTCGGCGAACAGGTCCTTGTACTTGTCGAACTCGTCCATGTACATCTTGGAGCGGATGGACGCGCCCAGGGTCATCTGGGGGTTGATGTCCCAAAGCATGCCGAGCTGGAAGCCATAGCCCCAGGAGCTGTCCTCGCCGTTGTCCGAGAGACCGGTCGGTGACACCCCGCTCGCGGTCTGGCTTGCGATCATGCTCTGGGTGAAGGTCTCGGTGTAGCCCTGGAATCCGCCCACGCCGCGGACCTCAACGGTCTGGTACCCGATCAGGAAGCTGGCCCCGAGCGTGAAATTGTCGGCCATCTCCCGCGCGTAACCGATAGAGATACCCAGCTGCTCCAGGTTGACGCCCGCATTT
>JBAPYD010000240.1:0-2624 GCA_049284555.1 Chromatiaceae bacterium
GGCTCGGTTATCGAGGTCAGGAAGGGGGTAGAACGACCTTATCGTAGATCTCCGCCAGGTCGAGCGTGCAGTCCAGGCTGGGCAATGGGACCCGATCGTTGAGTGAGCGGTAGTCGGCGAGAACCCAACGGCCGTCGTCACCACGGGAAAACAGCTCCACGAGCACGCGGCTCTGGGAGACCAGCAGGTACTCCCGCAGACTCGGGATCTGGCGATAGAGGGCGAACTCGTCACCGCGATCGTAGGCCTCGGTCGAGTTGGAGAGGACCTCGACGAGGAGGCTGGGGTTGAGCAGCACGTCGCGGCGCCCGTCCAGCAGCTCTGGCTCTCCGCAGAAGGCCACCAGGTCCGGGTACTTTCCGGCGCTGGCGGAGCGGATCAGGACCTTCATGTCGTTGGCGTAGACCTGGCAGGGCCGGCCCTTGAGCTGAATACTCAGCTCTCGGCCGATGTTCATGACGATGGTGTTGTGCTCCGCGCTCGCCCCGGTCATGGCGAAGA
Source organism: Chromatiaceae bacterium (assembly GCA_049284555.1). GTDB lineage: Bacteria > Pseudomonadota > Gammaproteobacteria > Chromatiales > Chromatiaceae > Thiodictyon. Next base: position 502 of record JBAPYD010000240.1, read on the forward strand.
CCTCGCCATCGACATATTCGCTCCGCCCCTCGGCAGAGGCGCGCTCGGCCTCCAGCCATTCCTCGAAGCTGAGGTGGTACTTCGGCTGCAGTGACATGGGCATCGACCTCCCGAGTCTGGCTCAAGGCGAGTATAGGGGACAGTAGCGAGGATCGAGTTGCGAGTCGCGAGGATCCCCGGACTGGCCAGCTACTTGGCTTGTGCCAACACGAAAAGCTGATATGGCTCGGGGCTTAGAGGGGGTCTCTGTAGGACCTCGCTGCGGGGGCAACCGCCGCGGCACCGTCAGCCGGGCATGGTGGGGAAGCCAGCACGGGGACCGATGTCGTAGCGGTCGCGGGCGTAGAGGGGCGGCGCCTGCATATAGATGCCGATGAGTCTGGCGAGGCTCTCCAGGGCGTCGAAATGGATGCGCTCGTAGCCGTGGGAGGCGTCGACGCCGAAGGTCACCAGGGCGGTACGGACATCGTTGCCCGCCTCCACGGCGGCGGCGCTGTCGGAGCGGTAGTAGCGGAACACGTCGCGCTGGTGGGGGATCTGAAACTCCTGGCAGAGCTGGATGATCCGGTGGGTGAGGTGGTAGTCGAAGGGTCCGGTCTGGTCCGCCATGGCGATCGTGACGCCGAACTCGCTGGAGTTCTGGCCCGGGGCCGTGGTCCCGTTGTCGATGGTGAGCATCTCGGCCACGTCCTGGTGCAGGGCGGCGGATGCCCCGGAGCCGATCTCCTCCGAGATGGTGAAGAGCGGGTGACAGTCCACCGCCAGCGGCAGCTTCAGTCGCCTGATCGCCTCGATGGCGGTGAGCAGCACCGCGGCGCCCGCCTTGTCGTCCAGGTGGCGGGCGTTGATGAAGCCGGTCTCGGTCACCTCGGGCGCGGTGTCGATGGCGATGTAGTCGCCCACGTGGACGCCCATCCGCAGCAGGTCCTGGAGGTTGTGAACCACGGCGTCGATGCGGAACTCGACGTAGTCCCACCCCCCCGGCTGGTTGTCGATCTCGGGCGCGAAGGTGTGGCCGGAGGCCTTGAGGGGCAGGATGGTCCCGCGAAGCTGCCCGGTGTCCATGAAGAGGGTCCCCCGGGCACCCTCCGCGAAGCGGGCGTTCCAGTGGCCCACCGGCACGACCTGCAGCCGCCCGTTGTCCTTCAGACCCTTCACCATGGCGCCCAGCGTGTCGATGTGGGCCACGATGGCGCGGTCGGGCTGTGACACGGCGCCGCTCATATTCGCGCGGATCGCACCCCGGCGGGTCAGCTCGAAGGGGACCGACAGCCGCTCGAGCTCCTCGCACACCAGGTGAACCACCCGGTCCGTGTAGCCGGAGGGACTCGGGGTGAACAGGAGCTTGAGGAGGATCTCGACCAGATAGTCGGAATCGATGGCGGGTAGCTTCAAGGGACGATCTCCCGGGCGGCGGTCATCGGAAACAGCAGGTCGACGAAGCGCTTGGCGGTGGGCTGGGGCTCGTGGTTGGCCAGTCCCGGGCGCTCGTTGGCCTCGATGATGACATAGTCCGGGCGGTCCACAGCGGGCACGATGAAATCGAGCCCGGTGACCGGGATGTCCAGGGCCTCCGCGGCCGACACCGCGGCCGCCGCCAGATGGGGGTGCAGCTCGGCCGTCACGTCGTGGATGGTGCCCCCGGTGTGCAGGTTGGCGGTCTTGCGCACCTGCAGCACCTCCCCGTCGGGCAGGATCGTATCCCATCCATGACCCGACTGGGCAATACAACGCTCCGTCTCCGAATCCATGGGGATGGCGCTCTCGCCGCCGGTGGCCGCGCGGCGCCGCCGGCTCTGGGCCTCGACCAGCTCGCGCACGGACTGCCGGCCGTTACCGATCACCTGGGCGGGCTTGCGGATGGCCGCGGCAACCACCTTGAAGTCGATGACCACGACGCGCACGTCATCGCCCGCCACGAACTCCTCGAGGATCACGGTATCGCAGTAGCGCCGGGCGCCGCGGATGGCCCGCTCCAGGCTCTCCGGGTCGCGGACATCGACGCTGATCCCCGCTCCCTGCTCGCCCCGGGCAGGCTTGACCACGACCCGCTCGAGCCGGGACAGGAACGCCTCGGCCTGGTCCAGGGACTCGACCCGGGCCTGCTCCGGCACCCGCAGGCC
>JBAPYD010000241.1:0-2136 GCA_049284555.1 Chromatiaceae bacterium
GGCATGGGGATGGTGGCCCTGGGGTTGGCGCGGTGATAGGCCTCGCCGTTGTCCACCGAGGTCACCCGTGTCTCCAGTTGCTCCATCAGGGCCTCCAGGGTGGCCCCATAGGCGGCCTGCGGATCCAGGCCGCCGGGATTGATGAGCCGGTCCATGCGCGCATAGAAGTCCTCGGGGGACAGCCGCGACTGCTCCGCGGAGTAGGGCGGCAGACCCGAGCGGCCGTTCAGTGCCTCGTTGGGGACCAGACGCGGCCCCGAGCCCGTGGCGACCAGGGGCCGGTGCGCCTTGAATCCGGCGCCCGCGCTGGCGGTCTGGTCGAACAGGAAGGTCCCCTCCCAGAAGCGCTTGCGGGTCACCGAGTTGTCCGGCTGGGCATCCACCGCCAGGAGCATTCCGCTGCGGCCTGGTCCTTGGGGAACCCATTTCACCAGGACCAGGATATGTCCATAGGGGTCCGCATAGACAGTGCCCGGCCAGAGGGTGGCCCGCGTCAGTGGGACCGGGTAGTAATCGGTGGACCCATCCGCCAGGGCCGTGCGGGCGCTGCCGGAATGGACCGTGTCCATGAGCCGCCGCGTCAGGCCTTGGAACTCCCTGACCGAGGCTGGCGACCGGGCAAGGGTCTCGTCGATGGTGGGTGCCTGGCACCGCGGGGGGCTGCTGCGGCCGCCACGGTTGCAGGCCCGATAGGCGATGGGCAGTCCCAGCTTCCAGGCGAAGTAGGCCCGAAGGTAGTAGGGGAGGTCCGCGCAGTCCGGCTCCGCCGGGAGGCGACGGTCCTCACCGGTCCCCAGGTAGTCGTGCAGGAAGTTGCGTGTCGGGTCCGCCAGTACCGGTGTCAGGGAGGGGAAGCTCAGGGACCGCGTGGGGGGGGCATCGAAGAGCCGCTCGATCCAGGCCGAGTAGAGCGCCTCGGTGGCCAGGTCCCATTGCGCATCGTCCCGCGCGGCCGACTTGCCCCCGACTGGAACCTCGAGGCAGGCGGCGACGCGCCCGCCTCGTAGGGCCTCGATCCGATAGGTGCCCGGATCCGGTCGGGAGATGCCGCCGTGCAGGCTCCAGGGTGGGCCACCGTATCGGGCGGGCCTCAGGGGGCTCGGCCTTCCGAGCGGATCGGTGACCTGGAGCTGGTCCAGTGCGGAATCGGTGGCGACCGCCAGGATCTCCAGGGGCTCCCCCGGCCGCGGATTCAGGGGGGAGGACCAGATCCGCACCTCGGCGCCTTGTCTGCAGTCTGGGCCTGCCCAGGCCGGACCGCACAGGGTCAGGGCGAGCGCGCAGAGCCCTGTCACCAGGGCGAATCGGCTGGAGCGGGCCGGTGGATCGTTCGGTTGTGCTCGTCGCATGGACATGAAGTGTATCGCCGCGGCGGCCGGTCGGCGACAGGCTTTCCCCAGGCCCCGGTCAGCTTCGATAGGGGGAGACGCCGACTTCCCGGGTTGACCGCCCGGGCGGCCCCGGGGTGCCAAGCCCGCTCTACCAGCCGAGCCGCTGGATGTTGCGCTCCACCTCGTCCTGGTCGCTGTAATAGGTCTTGTGACCGTCCCGGTCGATGTAGCGCTCATGGCCCTTGCCGGCGATCAGGGCGACCCAGGCCTCGTCTGGCGGGCGAGCGTCCAGGAAGTCGCAGAGCCGCGCCACGGCTCGGGGGCGTTCCACCACCACCTCCTCCCGGCCCTCCCTGGGCATCCCTTCGAGGATGTCGGCGATGATCCGCTCCGGGTCCTCGGTGCGGGGGTTATCCGAGGTGACGATGACCCGATCGGCGTGGCGTGCTGCCGCGGCACCCATCAGGGGGCGCTTGCCGCGATCCCGGTCCCCGCCGCAGCCGAACAGGGTGGCGACCTTTGCGACAGGAAAGGCCCGGCGAATCGAGGTCAGGATGGCATCCAGGGCGTCCGGGGTGTGGGCGAAGTCGACCACGATGGTCCGGTTGCCGATCACCCGGCACTCGAAGCGCCCGTCGACGGGCCTGAGATGGCGCCAGTCCTGGCGCTCCGCGGGTCCCAGTATCCCGTCCGCCAGGGCGCCCGCCAACGCATAGTTCAGACGGTTGTGCTCCAGGGCCAGGAAGGGCCGGGCGGCGATCGCCTCCGGTGGCAGGCGCGCCGGTCCCGGCACCCGGATGGGGAC
>JBAPYD010000242.1:0-4243 GCA_049284555.1 Chromatiaceae bacterium
GCCCACGTCCGCCCTGGACGCGGACCGGCGGGAGGCCTTCCTCCGGCTGCTCTTCGACGAGTGCCGTGACTCGGGGGCGACCCTGGTGTTCGTGAGCCACGACGCCGCCCTCGAGGGGCTCTTCGATCGCACCATCCGCCTCGGCGAGGTCAACGGGGCGGTCCCGGCGGCCCAGGCGTCTTAGCATCGTGGCGATTCTCAGCCTGGCCTGGAAGAGCGTGAGGAACCGCCGCTTCACGGCGGCCCTCACGGTGGCGTCGATTGCGCTGAGCGTCGCCCTGCTCGTGGGGGTCGAGCGGATCCGCCACCAGGCCAAGGCGAGCTTCACCAATACGATCTCCGGCACGGACCTGATCGTCGGGGCCCGCAGCGGTCCGATCCAGCTCCTGCTCTACTCGGTCTTTCATCTCGGGAGCGCCACCAACAACATCTCCTGGGAGAGCTGGCGGGAGATCGCCAACCACCCCAAGGTCGCCTGGGCAGTCCCCCTGTCGCTCGGCGATTCGCACCGAGGGTATCCGGTGCTTGGCACCACCCTGGATTACTTCACGCGTTTCCGTTACGCCCGGGACCGGGGTCTGGATCTCGCGAAGGGGCAGGTCTTCGGGGACCTCTTCGACGCCGTGCTGGGGGCCGAGGTGGCCCAGGCACTGGGCTACCGGCCGGGAGACCCGATCGTGCTCGCCCATGGCGCGGGCGACGTCAGCTTCGCGCGCCACGAGGACAAACCCTTCCGGGTGGTCGGCATCCTCGCGCGCACGGGGACCCCGGTCGACCGCACCGTGCTCGTCGGTCTGGAGGCCATCGAGGCGATCCATGCGGACTGGCAGGGCGGCGCGCCGGTCTCGGGGCGAGGGCTGAGCCCCGCGCAGGCCCGGGCCCTGGATCTCACCCCTCGCGCCATCACTGCCGGTCTGTTCGGGCTCAAGTCCCGCATCGCGACCTTCCAGGTCCAGCGCTTCGTGAACGACTATGCCCAGGAGCCGTTGCTCGCGATCCTTCCGGCGGTGGCCCTGGGGGAGCTGTGGAAGCTGATCGGTGTGGCCGAGGGGGCCCTGCTGATGGTCTCCGGCTGCGTGGTGGTGGTCGGGCTCGCCGGCATGCTGGCGGCGCTCCTGAGCGGGCTGAACGAGCGACGCCGTGAGATGGCCATCCTCAGGTCCGTGGGCGCCCGCCCGATCCACGTCTTCGCCTTGATCATGGGGGAGGCCTTCGTACTGACCCTGATCGGCGTGGCCCTGGGCCTGGTCCTCCTGTATCTGCTCCTGGCCGTCGTCCAACCCCTGGTGGAGTCGCGCTTCGGCCTCTTCCTGGCGCTCGGGTCCCCCTCCGCGTCGGAGCTCCGCCTGCTCGCGGCGGTGGTCCTGGGAGGGGCGGTCATCGGCAGCATCCCCGCCTATCGGGCCTATCGGCTCTCCCTGGCCGACGGACTCTCGATCCGCCTCTAGGCCGGTCCGGGACTGGGCCGGGGCGCAGGCGGCCTCTGCTGGATCCGGGGCGCTCCCCATGGGCCGCGACGAGGCGCCCGTGCCGAGGTGCATCCTGAAGACCGCCGACATCCGTATTGCGCGCGCCCAGGTGCCCGAGGCACGCCGGCACGTCCCTGTGCCGCGGGGAGCGCCGAATGGATCAGCGCCTCACAGGGGACATCATGGCTTGAGGATCGTCACCGACTCGTAGAAGCAGTCTTCCCCCTCGTCGCTGACGTAGGCCTCTCCGCTCTTGGGGTTGATCTGCACGCCGTGCACGTGCGGCTCCGGGGTCACGGGCGCTCCGGTCTCGTCGACCGGCGGCACGCATCCGGGGATGCCGATGGAGATCGGGACCACCTGCGTCAAACCGAATCCCTTTTGCTCCTTCGTCTCGACCACACCCAGGTTGCCCGTGTGCTCGCCGGTGACCAGCACCGTCCGGCGCTTCGGATCGGCCGCGACCCAGTGGGCGTGAACGAAGGAGGTAATGAGCTCCTCGGGCGGGATCTCATCGGCGTTCGGGTACGCCAGGGCGCCATAGCCATTCGACAGGTCGATATAGCGCACCTCCTTGAACTCCTTGGAGCGCGGATTCACGTCGACCGCGGCCACCCAGCGTCCCATGAAGTGCTGCTCGGGCTCGACCTCCGCATCCTCCGGCGGGTCCTCGAGGGCGACCTCTTCGGGACTGCCGGTGTGCTCGGCGTGGTGGATGCTGTGCAGCGTCTGGTAGGCACGGCGGCTCTCCGGGTCCACCGTGAGGTCATGCATGTGCAGAACGCTCGGCAGCAGCCAGACCCCGACACCGGGCTCGCTGTCGATCTGCCCCAGGATCTCCTCGGCGTCGGCGATCTGATCAAGGAACGGTTGGCGCAGATCGACGGAGTAGAGGATGCAGTTCTCTCCCTGGGCCTTCTCCGCGGTCGGCCGCTGGTTGGCGGTGGGGACGCAATCGCCGTCGAAGGCGAATAGGGCCTCGCCTACGTGGGTCGTGCCGAAGACTTGCTCGAGGGGCTCGTCCACCTCGATGCCCTGGATGGCGTTGTAGTAGCCGGTGTCGATGAAGCCGTAGGGGTTGTCGAGTCCGCGGTCGATGACGTCGACCCAGATCGGGGGCACGACGCCGGGCGAGTCCTCGTGGTTGCCCTGGAAGACCTTGCCGTTCGTCTCGTTCACCGCGACCTCGTGCGCACCGTGCCCGAGCAGGAAGCCGTCGACGATGGTCGGCTTACCCGGCTTCTTGATGCTGTACACCAGGAGCATCCCCGACTCGTCATCGGTGATCTCCGCGATCTCGAATCCGCTTCTGGTCGCGTTCCATTTGAGCCCGGCGTGCTCGATGACCTGGTAGATGAGATCGCGCTTGCGGTCCAGGTCGATTCCATGGGGATGTCGTGCATGGCCCTCGGCCCCCAGGGGTGCGCAGACGTAGCTGGGATCCTCGTTCCACACCGGAAGCTCGTACACTTCACCGGTCTCGGGATCCGTGTAGCTCGGCGCCGCCGAGCCCGGATAGAGCTTGACCGGGAGGCAGACGGTCGGGTTGAACCGGACCTCGGACGGGAAGTTGGGCTCGGGCACCTCTTCTTCCGTCTCGTTTCCGATCGTCTCTTCCTCGGCCTCCGGGGTGAACTCGAGCCCCGGCTCCTCGATATTGACGACGGCAAGGACGCGGTTTCCCGGTCCGAAGACCGTGATACCGGCGTGTCCCTCGCGCTCGTTGCTGGTGATCCAGAGCTTCGGCTTGTCGGTCACCACCACCTCGTGGGGCTTGTAGAGGGGGGCGGGATCGAGCCGCTTCTCCCCCTGGTACTGGTCCTCCGCGACCAGGACCTTGTTGACCGAGTAGGTCGGCGCCGCGGCGGCGGATACCGTGATGGCTGCGAGAACGGCCCCGAAGGGCAGGGTCAGACGGGGCGATCGACCCGGGCCTCGATTGGCGACAGGTGTACGCATGATGGAATCTCCTCCTAGGGATGGTTTGGCTGTGCTTCTTACTGGTTGTCGACAGGCGCGGCCCCGCGGGCGCCAAGGCGCCGCGCTGCTTCAGGACGCGTCTGCCGCGGGCGTGCGGGACTCAGGAGGGGATAGGGGGCCGGTGGGGCGGAGTGAGGACGCAATCGGAGCCGACAAAGGCGTGGAGCGGGACCAGTCGAGGCAGCGTGAGCCCCTCGTTCGCGCCGCCGTCGCCGAGGAGGCAGAGCTGGTGGCCCAGGGCATGACAGCAGTGGTCGGCGCAGCAATCGCTGCTCGTCCCCGCGCCCGGGGGGTGCGACAGGCAGTGCTCCTCTTCCTGCCCGACCCGGCCCTGGCAGTGACACCCGCTCGCGGCCGTCGCGACGCCGTAAGCGAGATAGAGGAGCGCCAGCAGCAGGGGCAGGAGGTGTCCAGGGCTGGGGTATCTCGGCGACATAACGAGAAAGCTAGCACATTCGCGGCGCTTCGCTGGCGGCCGTCCTTGGAAGGTCCCAGACCCCGCCTGGGGGGGTTGCGTGGCCGGACTCTCCCCGACGCGGCGTCTACCTGCACGAAGCGTTGCGCGGGGACCGGATGCCGGGGTCCGATCGGACTCTGGCCCTCGACACAGGGACGGGAGCCACCCCGGGATCGGTCGCGAACCGCGGAGGGCCGCGCCGTCTGTAGTATCCTCCACGGCGAGCCAGAATGCCCAAAACCGAAAGCAAGCAGGGCCCGACGTGACCCCATTAGCGAACGATACCTTCCTGCGCGCCTTGCTGCGCGAGCCCGTCGACTACACCCCCGTCTGGATG
>JBAPYD010000243.1:0-4805 GCA_049284555.1 Chromatiaceae bacterium
TTTCGGCCGCCGGCTCGCGTCCGCCCTGGTGGGAGGCGAGCGGGGCCGTGTCATCGATTTCGCGGACCTCGGGTAGAGAAGGCCTCGGGGCCTGGTCGGTGAGGCGTTGGACCCGGGCGCACCAGCGTGCCTCGCGGACAGGGGTCTCGTCCTTGCCCAGATCCATGGGGTGGAGACGCGCAACCAACAACGGCCCCCCAAGGGGTCACCCGAGCGGATGGTTCCACAATCCAAACGGCAATCTGGAGCTTTTGAAATGGCCAAAGCAAAAATCACCTTCGACGACATCGAACAGACCGTCAATGTCCCCGCCGGGACCCGCGTGATCGAGATCTCCGAGAAGATCGGCGCCGGGATCATCTACGGCTGCCGGGAGGGCGACTGCGGGACCTGCATGATGCACGTGCTGGAGGGCTGGAATAACCTGACCGAGCCCTCCGTGCTGGAGGAGAAGGTCCTGCGGGAGAACATGGCGAGCCGCCACGATCGGCTCGCCTGCCAGGCGCAGATCCTCGGCGACTGCCGGGTGAAGCCGGCCTGACACCTGATTTAGCCCCGAACATTGCACTGAGACTGGAGTAAAATCATGGCACTCGTGACCTTCAGCAGCCCCGAATACAAGGACCGGACCATCTATGCCGTGGCCGGCAGCCACACCGAGACCCTGCTCAAGCTTGCCAAGGAGCACAAGGTACCGGTCCACCACGACTGTCAGGACGGCGAATGCGGCCACTGTGTGGTGCGCGTCAGCAGCGTGGATAGGAAGGAGCGGATGGGGGGACCCCTCACCGAGAAGGAGAAGGTGGTTCTGCGCCAGCTGGGCAAGCTGACCCTGGAGGAAATCGACCGGATGGCGGTGGACGATCTGCCGAGCGAGTGGCGACTCGCCTGTCAGATGATCGTGCGCGACGAAGACATCCTGGTGGAGTACTGAGATGTCGGTGCCGGCCCTGATCGTCTCGCGGGCGACGCCGGGCGACGCGGACGGGACCTACGCCCGGCTCATGGCCCATGCCGTCGGGACCGGCAACGACGAGCCCTTCGCCGCCATGATCTCCACCCGTGCTGCCGCCGGTGGTGCGCTGCCGGCCTGGCTCGGGCTCGATCCCGCCGCGTTCCGCTGCCTGCTCCGTCATCATTTCCCGTCCCTCGGGGCAGGGTCCCTGCCCGGTGTCGTCGGCAATTGGGCCCAGTCGCCCGGTGTCTCTGACCCCAGGCAGGATGAGCGTGCCGACCTGGTCCGGCTCCTGCTGATGCACAAGGCCGGCGACTCCCCCTCGGAGGTGTGGATGGCCCACGTGGTGGCCGCCGGATGCATGGGGAGCGACCACCTGTGGGAGGATCTGGGACTGCGCGAGCGGGCACAGCTCACGGACCTGATGCGCCGCAACTTTCCGTCCCTGGCGGCCCGCAACGTCAAGGACATGAAATGGAAGCGCTTCCTCTACAAGCAGCTGTGCGAGGCGGAAGGGATCTATACTTGCCGCTCTCCTTCGTGCGAGGTGTGCACGGACTACCATGTTTGTTTTGGACCTGAGTAGGGAGCTCCTCTCCGGAGAAACACCGGCGGGGAGCCTCCAGGCCCGAGCCCTGGGTGCCTATCTGGGGCTCGCGGTGGGTGATGCGCTGGGGGCAACCGTGGAGTTCCTGACCCCGAGGGAGATCCTGGAGGTCCACGGCGAGCATCCGGAGATTCGGGGCGGCGGCTGGCTGCGGCTGCGAAAGGGACAGATTACCGACGACACGGAGATGAGCCTGGTCCTGGGTGAGGCCATCCTTGCCTTTGGCGGCGTGGACCCGGCGACCATCGCGGCGGCCTTCAGCGAGTGGATGCGTGGGAAGCCCGTGGACATCGGCAATACGGTACGGCGCGGCATCACCCACTACCGCCAGACGGGCGAGACCGAGATGCCGGAGCATGCCTACGATGCGGGCAACGGCGCCTGCATGCGCACATTGCCGGTCGCGATCGTCACCCTCGGGGCGGACGGTCGGACGGTGGCCGAGGCCACCCGGGCGCAATCCCATGTCACCCACCACAGCCTCCTGGCGGACGCCGGCACCATCACCGTGGTGCGCATGGTCCAGGCGGCCCTGCTGGGCGGGGGCAAGCAGCATCTCAAGGAGCTGGTGGATGCACTGGTCGCGGAGGAGCCGCAGTACCGCTACGACCGCCGCCGGCTGGAGAACCCGGGGGGCTACATCGTCGAGACCCTGCGCGCCGTCTTTCAGTCCCTCTTCGCCACCGAGTCCTTCGAGTCCGCGCTGGTGGACGTGGTCAATCGGGGCGGGGATGCGGATACCACCGGGGCCATCCTGGGCATGATCGCGGGCGCCCTCTACGGAGCCGAGTCCATACCGAGGCGCTGGCTTGCCGCGCTGGAGCACGAGACCGCGGAGGCCTGCCGCGACCAGGCGCTGCGACTGTTGAGTCTCTCACCCCACTGCCGAGGTGCCTCATAGGGGAGACGCTGATCGAATGCCATCCTGGCATACGATCAGCTCGTGCCCCGAGACGCGCGAGCCTCGGGCCGCTCCATTCTCGAGGGCTCGAGTCCCTCGAACAGGAAGGCCCTCCCTGGTCCGCACGGGAAGCGCAATGCACGAGCGCTTCCCTGGGGCTGCCGGTCACCGGCAACGCGCGTTCAGTCCGAACCCCCCGTCTGCGCGTGGCGGTCGACCTCCCAGTTGGAGCGCTCGATCAGGGCGAGCGCCTCGCGGGAGAGCCGCACATGGTCGTCGGGCTCGAACGTCTCCCAGTTGCTCCAGTGGCTTTCCGCATCGTCCGCCATCAGGGGGAAGCCCTGGCGGCAGAGCTCCCAGACGGCTTGGGCTTGGCTGATGGTCATGGTCGTCACCTCCCTCCCTCTGCGTCTCCGGACCCCAGAGTCCGGTGGTCTTCCTGACTAAAAGGCTAGGCCGGTCAACCCGGGTGAGGTATGTGCGAATCGCCCGGTCGAGGGGGGATTCTTCCCGAGCGCGCGGTAAGAAAGCGCCTACAGGATGGAGGGGCCTCGCCCTCGGGCGCCGCGTCCGCGGCGTCGTTGCACTCTGGCCCCGTTGCCGGTCCGCCGCTTACTGTTGCTGGCGCTCGAAATACTCCCGGGTGATCTTGAACACCACGGGGCTCAGGAGCAGCAGCGCCACCAGGTTCGGGATCGCCATCAGGGCGTTCAGCGTGTCGGCAACCAGCCAGGCGAAGCTGAGCTTGATGGTCGCCCCGATGGGAATCGCCAAGACCCAGAGCATTCGGAAGGGAAGGATGGCCCGGACCCCGAAGAGATACTCCACACAGCGCTCGCCATAGACGCTCCATCCCAGGACGGTGGTGAAGGCAAAGAGGACCAGCCCCAAGGCCACGATGTAATGGCCGAAGGCCGGCAGCCCGGACTCGAAAGCCGTGGTGGTCAGGGTCGCGCCGGTCTGGAGCTTGTTGACCGAGGTCTCGCCTTCCACGCAGAGATTCTTCGTGCGGTCGATGCCCCAGGCGGTCGAGACCTCCTGCTGTATGGCCCCGCCCCGCTCGACGCAGGCGGTGTAGTCCGGGCTTTCCACCTTCCATTGACCCGAGGTGACGATGACCAGGCCCGTGATGGTGCAGATGATGATCGTGTCGATGAAGGTGCCGAGCATGGCGACCGAGCCCTGGCGAACCGGGTTGTCGGTCTCGGCGGCGGCATGGGCGATGGGCGCGGAGCCCAGGCCGGCCTCATTGGAGAAAATGCCGCGGGCCACCCCCATCTGGATCGTCAGCATCACCAGCGCACCCGCGAATCCACCGGCGCCCGCCGTGGGGGTGAACGCCAGAGCGACGATGTCGACGAGGGCGCCGGGTATCCGCTCGAGATTGAGCGCCAGCACGGCCAGCCCCCCCAGCACGTAGGCGATGGCCATGAAGGGCACCAGCTTCCCGGCGACCCGGGCGATCCAGCGGATTCCGCCGATCAGCACCAGGGCCACGAACAGGGCCATCACCGCCCCGGTTTGCCACTCCGGGATCTGGAAGGTGGTCTCTAGTGCATCGGCCACCGAGTTGGCCTGTACCATGTTGCCGATGCCGAATCCGGCCAGTCCGCCGAACACGGCGAAGGCCGCGCCCAGCCAGATCCAGCCGTCTCCCAGGCCGTTCTTGATGTAGTACATGGGGCCGCCCACGTGGTTGCCCCGCTCGTCCACCTCGCGGTACTTCACCGCCAGGACCGCCTCGGCATACTTGGTCGCCATGCCCACCAAAGCCGTGCACCACATCCAGAACAGGGCGCCCGGACCGCCGATGGCGATGGCCGTGGCGACGCCGGCGATGTTTCCCGTGCCGATGGTGGCGGATAGGGATGTCATGAGGGCGTTGAACGGCGTGATGTCCCCCTCGCCGACCCCGTGACGTCCCGACCACAGCATGCGAAAGCCGTAGCCCAGCTTCAGCAGCGGCACGAGCCGCAACCCCACCATGAGGAAAAATCCGGTGCCGAGGATGAGCACCAGCATGGGTGGTCCCCAAACCACCCCGTTCAGCCAGGTGACGGCGTCGGTAATCGCTTCCAAAGGTACTACCCCCGATCGTTGTGGTTGGACAGACGAATCCAGGGAAGCGCTGATTTATTGTGCTTCCCATGCGGGCCAGGGAGGGCCCGCCATCTTCAGTGGCCTCGAGCCCTTGAAAATGGAGCGTCCCGAGACTCGCGGGTCGTGGGACGCGAATGGATCGAATGCCAGGAAGGCATTCGATCCGCAGCTACCTAGGCCGGACCGACTGGCTCGATGAGATCCGGGCCGTCGTTCCTCGGGCTATTCACCCGGCGTGAGAC
>JBAPYD010000244.1:0-6792 GCA_049284555.1 Chromatiaceae bacterium
GAAGTCTTCCGCGGCGGCCCGGCGGAGGTCCCGCTCGTCAGAGATGAGCTCCGTATCGAAGGGGGTGCCGCTCTCGAAGGCGAAGTCCCGTAGCACCCGCTGGCAGAATCCATGAATGGTGTGGATGGCTGCCAGGTCCAGACCGGCGAGGGCAGCCTCCAGCCGGGCCCGGGCAAGGCCCGGGTCGGGACGGGAGGCCACCCAGTCCGATAGCAGGGTGTCCTTCGTTGGCGACCCATTGAGGGCCTCGAGGGCCTGGCGGAGCCGCCGCGCGATGCGGTCCCGCAGCTCCTCCGTGGCCGCCTCGGTGAAGGTCAGGACCAGGATCTGCTCCAGGGACAACCCCGCCTCCACCACCAGACGCAGCAAGAGCTGTGCGATGGTGTAGGTCTTTCCGGTGCCGGCGCTGGCCTCGATGAGGTGCAGGCCCGAGAGTGGGATGCACAGGGGGTCGAGGTTCTCGCTCATGGTGCCTCGTTCCCCTCGGGGGTGGCCGCGAGCAGGGGTGCGAACACCCGCGAGGCGAGATCCGCGAAGGGGGGGGCCAGGGGGTCGCGTCCCCGGAAGGCGGTACGTACCGCCCAGGCGTCCCGCTCACCCGCGCGGCCGTTTCGTCTGCCCTCCCAGGCCTCCGTGAGCCGGTTCCCGGGGCCGTGCAGGACGAAGGCCAGGGAGGTTTCCGGGAAGAGGGCCAGGGGCTCCGTTCGGCCCTTCCGGAAGAGGGTGACCAGGTCTGCCAGGTGGTCCGCGGCGCTCGCCACGGGTCGCAGCTCCAGGGTCTCCTCCTCGGCCACCAGGACGCTGTGGGGCCGGACGCCCTCGGGCTGCGCCAGGTTGAGGGCCAGATGGCGGACCCAGAGGCCGAGTCGATCCACCGCCCGGACGCTTCCTAGCCGCTGGGTGACCAGCCCCTGGGCGGTGAGGCCCGGAAGCCAGCCCACCAGGCGCGCTCCGGCTACCTCCAGGTCCAACTCCACGGGCTCCAGGGGGGGCTCGAGATGGGGGGCGAGGCGCTGCCGGAAGTTGGACACCCGGGCCAGCGCCCCCTCCAGCGCCAGCTCCCCCCCGGCGCCGTGGGGCAGCAGACCCGAGGCACGCAGGAGACCCGGTGCGTCCGCCTCCCGGCCCTGCTCGGCCAGGCGGAACAGCTGCTGTCTCAGTCCCCAGGCCTCCAGGGCGTTGGGAACGAAGGGTTCCGATTCGTCGAGGGTGGTCTCCTCCTCGGATCTTGCGATCCCGAGGACCGTGTGCAGGAACCAGGCCGCCGGAGCGCGCAGGAAGAGGATCAGGTCCTCGATCTCCAGGGTCTCGCGTTCCGTGCCGACCTTGGTCCGGCTGGCCGGACCAAGGGGAACCGGGACGAATTGGTCGCTGCCCGCCTCCGGTCTCGTCCGGGCTGCCTGGCACCAGTCCTGCCGATAGCTGTAGAGCTGGGGCTCGGACCCGTCGAAATAGCGCCGGGAGAAGGGCTGGAGGGGGTGCTGGATGACCAGTCGATCCCGCACCCCGAGCCCGTCGGGAAGGCGAAAGGAGCCCTCGATATAGGCGAGCAGCTCCTCGACGAGCACCGAGGGGACCTTGATCCCGTTGTCCCGCTGGTCCCGCCCCAGGTAGGAGAGGTGCAGACAGTCCCGGGCGGAGAGCAGGGCCTCGAGGAATAGCTGCCGGTCGTCCTCCCGCCGCGAGCGGTCACCGGGCCTCGGATGGGCGGCCATGAGGTCGAAGGCGGGGGGGCGCTGTTCCCGCGGGAACTCCCTGCCGTTCAGCCCCAGCAGACAGAGGACCCGTGCCGGGATACTGCGCAGGGGGACCATGTTGCAGAAGGTTACCCGGCCGGTCAGGAAGCGCTGGGCCTGGCCGGTCCTGTCCAGCCGGGACCCGAGCTCCGCCCGCAGGACGTCGATCCCCACGGGCCCCTCGAAGCCCGCGGCCTCGGCGTCGGCTCGCAGCTCGTCGAGCGCGTGGCGCAGGGGCAGGAGCAGGGTCTCTTCCTCCTGGTCCGGGTCGAGCAGGTCCGCGGTCATTCGGTTGACGGCCGTGGCCCAGTCCCGGAGCGGTCGGGGCTCCGGGAGGTCTGTGCGCCAGCGGGCCAGGGCGTCGATGAAGGCCTGGAGCCCCCCCAGGGCCTCGGTCTCCGGGCCTTCCAGGTCCGGGTAGGGCAGCACGTCGGCGAAGAGCTCCCCCTCGGACGGCAGGGCATAGCCCAGGAACAGCCGACGCAGCCCGAACCGCCAGGTGTTGGCGTCCTCGTCCGGAAGTCCGAGCCGGGCCCGCATCGCCCCGTCCAGCCCCCAGCGGACGCCGCTCTCGGCCACCCACTGACGCACCCGGGCGAGGGGCTCTCCCGCCAGACCGAAGCGCCGGGCGATGGCGGGGATGTCCAGCCAGCCCACCACCTCCGCCGCCCCCAGGCGGGACTCGGGCAGCCGTAGGAGGGACTCGACGGCCCCCAGCAGGGGTTGCTCGGAGGCCAGTCGCCGGTCCGCGATGGCGTAGGGGATGTCCCTGGGGTCGCCCTCCGTCGCGGCGCCGAAGACGGCCTCGATATGGGGGGCGTAGACATCGATGTCGGGCGCCATGACGAGGATCTCCCGGGGGCGCAGGCCGGGAATCTGCTCGAAGAGCCGCAGCAGCCGATCGTGGAGCACCTCCAGCTCCCGCTGGGGGCTGTGGCAGGCGTGGATCAGGAGGGAGCCGTCGGTCGCCTCCAGGAGGGTGCGGTCCTGGGGTTGCGGGGTACGTCGGTCTCGCAGGTCGAGCAGGTCCCCCTGGATCAGCCCGAGGAGCCGGCTCGGGTCCGGCTCCAGATAGTGTGCGCTCTCCGCTGCACCCAGATCGATGAGCAGGTCCTGAAAGGCCTTGCCGCCTCCGCCCCAGGACGCGAGGAGCGGGTTGCCCACGTCCAGCAGTGCCGCGCCGTCCGCCGCCCCCCTCGACAGTTCCCGGGCCCTGATACGGGCCCGCCGGCCCTCGTCCACCAGGTCCGCCCAGTATTCGCGGCAGGGGCTCAGCACGAAGAGGTGCACGGGCAGGTGCCCCGCGATCCGGGCCAGTAGCCGGGCATGAACGGGCGGCAGCGCGGACAGCCCGAAGAGGAGCAGCCGCTCGGGCAGTGGCGTGAGCGGTGGGCGCCCCTCGGTGAGCGCCCCCTCCATGGCCTGGAAGAGGGTGGCACGATGGCGCGATCGGGGGCCCTCGTCGATACCGGTGGCCAGCTCGCCCCAGAGGCGCCCCTGCCAGCTCGCCGCCTGATCCCGTGTGGGGTGTTTGGAGCCGGACTCCCAGGACGCGATCAGGTCCGGGCGGTAAATCAGATACTGATCGAACAGGTCCGCGACCCGCCGCGCCAGCTGATAGGCCTTCAGCTCCCGGGGCTCCCCCTCGAGATAGAGGGCGGGCAAGCGAAGGTCCGGGTCCGACGCGAGCTCCCCCAGCAGGCGGAAGATGTGCCAGGTGAGGGGACCGCGGTCCCAGGGGGAGGTCTCGGGGAGGTCCTCGATCCAGTGCCCCAGCAGATCCCAAAGGGCCCGGCCCGGTAGGGGAAACTCCAGGTTGGCGGCGATGCCGGCACGAAGCGCCAGCTCCTGGGCCAGCCAGCGTCCCATGCCCGGGTGCTGCACCACCACCCGCTCGGGCGCCATGGGGTCGGCCAGGGGCGCGGCGAGCACCCCCATCAGGCGCTCTAGCAGGGCCTCCAGCCGGTTGCTGTGGTGGATGTGGAGCATTCCGCGGGGCGTCTCCTGTGGCTCGCGGGCTATTCTGCCCATGCGCCGCCCTTGGGGCGAGCCCGTTTGGCAGACCTCGACGCACGCCCTGTTCCCATCCCCTGTGCGCCTTTACCATTGCGCCGTTCAGGGATTCTGGAGCCGGGGCCGGCGCCTCGCTCGAGCCAGACCACCTATCCGGAGTCGTCATGCGGCATCGCGAGCTTAGGCAGTTCGACCAGCGCTGGGCGCGTCAGGGTCGATTCGTGAGGCGCCGTCGCCACAAGTGGAGTTGGATCCTGGTGGCAGTGGTGCTCGGGGCGTTGGGCTATGCCCTGACGCAGCTCGACCTCGGAGGCCTGTGGGAATCCATCCAAAGGCGGCCGCTGGCCCCCGAGACGGAGGCGGGGCCGCAACCCGAGCCCGGGCACCTGCCTCTGCCCCCGCTGGACCGACGCTGAGGGGGGCGGGGTCAGCGCCCCTCAACGTCCTTCCCGCCCTCCGCCGCCCTTTTGGCGAGGATCTCGATCAGGCCCTGGTGCTCGCCGACCAGGGGGGTGGGGTAGACGCGAAACCCCGGGTGGCCCAGCTCGGCCGCCGCGCAGATCTGAGCGATGTCCCCCCCGGCTCCGGCGTGGCGCCCCGGCGCGAGAAAGAGCAGGGCGAGGACGACCGGACTCAGGGGATCGGACTGGGCCATCTCTTCCAGGACGTCCGATAGCAAGGCCCCATTGAAGTCGTAGGCGGCACCCGGCCGGCGCTCCATCACCGCCTCGTGCAGCGTGACGCCATTACCCAGGTGCTCGCGGAGACGCTCGGCGAGCCAGCGGCGCACGGCGTTGACCGCCGGGAGAGGGGAGCCGTGGTCCACCAGGACCACCCGGCGCGGGGGAACCCGCTGCAGCCTCACGGTCGACAGGATCTGATCGGCGAGGAGCTGCGCCAGGCGCGGCTCTCCCGGGGGCAGTGGACAGAGCTCGGGGGCGACCCGCAAGCGAAAGGGACCGAGCTCCGCCGCCAGCTCGGCGGCGGTGTCCGGGACGAAGTGGCTCAGCGCCCGGCTGGGGCCGAAGAACAGGGGGACCGCCAGGAAGTCCCGCTCACCCTCGGGGACGGCCTTGCGCAGAAAGGGCCCCAGGAGCTGGGCCGCCACCCCACCGAGGGCTTCCGCCGGGACCTTGTCGGAGTGCAGCAGGGAGACCGGATGGACCAGTGTCCCCAGTCGCTCCCCCAGGGCCGAGGCCAGCTGGCGCAGCCGTCGCGTGGATTCGGGCCGGGAGGAGCCGTTGTCGATCAGCAGGATGCAGGGCATGGTGGGATGTCGTCGTCGATACGGGGCATAACGCGCAGATGCCTGCTGAGTGCTCCGATTCAAGCGCTGGACTTCCAGCATCCCCGCCGGCGCCCCGGATCCAGTTGGAGCGGCTCAGGCGCGTAATCCAAAGGATGACGGCGCTTCAAGGCGGAATTCGCTACTGTTCCTGACAGAGGCGCCTCTCGAGGGCCGACATCGCTTGGACTGACGGGATTTGGGGGGGAAAGAGCGCGATGCGCATCCGGGTCTTGCTGGCGGACGATCACACCATGGTGCGGGAGGCCTTGGCCCAGTTGATTGGGGGCGAGCCCGACATCGAGCTCGTGGGCCTTGCCAGCGACGGGCGAGAGGCCGTCATCCAGGCCAAGGCGCTGAGGCCCGATCTCGCGCTGCTGGACATCAGCATGCCCGAAATCAACGGATTCGAGGCGGCGGCCCAGATCCGAAAATACGTGCCGGGGTGCCGCGTGATTGCCCTGTCGGCCCTGGGGGACGACTGTTTCGTCAACCAGATGGTGGCGGCGGGGGCCCAGGGCTATGTCTTGAAGAGTGAGTCCGCCCAAACCCTGGTCGAGTGCATCCGAAAGGTCCATGGAGGTCAGATCTGCCTGCCCGAGGTCCGATCGGCGGCCCCTCGCACCGGGACTACCCTCTTGTCCCGCCGGGAGCGGGAGGTCTTGACCCGAATCGGCCAGGGGCGGCGCGGAAGCGAGATTGCGAGCGACATGGGCGTCGCGGTCAAGACCGTGGACACGTACCGCCGACGCATCATGCAGAAGTTCGGACTGAACTCCCAGAGCGAGCTGGTACGCTATGCCTTGGCCCTGGGGGGTGGGACCGAAACGCCCACCCACTCCCAGGGGCCCCAGCGCGTAGGCGAGCCGGGCGCAACCGCACCCTAGCGGGACACTGATCGCTTCGGCGTATTTAACCCGCTGTCGCAAGCCCCACGGACGCCTGGGCCGACCCCGGTCGGGCTCAATGTCCCGCTAGCATGGCCCGGAGCATCCAGGCCGTCTTCTCATGGACCTGCATGCGCTGCGTCAGGAGGTCGGCGGTGGGCTCGTCGTGGGCCTCGTCCACCAGGGGAAAGACCTGACGGGCGGTGCGCACCACCGTCTCCTGATCCTTGGCGAGCTGTCCGATCATCTGCAGGGCGCTCGGGTGGCCCTCCGCGTCCTGCACGGTTGCGAGCTCGGCAAACTCCCGGTAGGAGCCCGGCGCCCG
Organism: Chromatiaceae bacterium; assembly: GCA_049284555.1. GTDB lineage: Bacteria > Pseudomonadota > Gammaproteobacteria > Chromatiales > Chromatiaceae > Thiodictyon. The sequence goes on from JBAPYD010000244.1 coordinate 6,247, forward strand.
GAAGCCCAGGGCGCGGATCCGCTCGGCGATCTGATCCACCGCCAGGGCCAGCTCGTTGTACTGCGTCTCGAACATCAGGTGCAGCGTATTGAAGAGGGGACCCTCCACGTTCCAGTGGAAGTTATGGGTCTTGAGATAGAGGGTGTAGGTGTCGGCGAGGAGCCGGTTGAGCCCCTCGGCGATGGCCTGGCGCTGTCCCTCTGGGATGCCGATATCGATCTGGGTGTAGGTGTTCATCGTGACCTCACTGGTGGTTCGCGGGCCCTGGAGGACGGGCCTGCTCCAAATCTGCCTGCCGTTCGGGTGCGGGGTGCCCCCCGGGGCCGGGGTTGTCCCCTAAGCGCATTGGACCTCGGCTACAGGCAGTCAGTGTAGGTCCGGATCAAAAAGAGTCAAAAACGTTTGTGATTGGCGCGGCAATCGGTTATGCCGATTATTGCTGCCGGACGCGTGACGTGGACGGTGGCGGCGCGAGGCGCGGGATCGAGATGTGCGCGTGGCGCGGAAGGCGTGGGGTAGGTGGGGCGTAGGAGTTGGATTGATCCC
>JBAPYD010000245.1:0-1957 GCA_049284555.1 Chromatiaceae bacterium
TTTTGATCTTGCCCTCCTTGACTTTTTTGTTGAGGATGCTGGCCGCCGTGGCCGTGCTGGCGGGCCTGCGGCTATCCCCCGTCGGGACCGGCGCGCTGTCTCGGGGGTCATCGCCCGCAGAGCTGATGACGCTATCCGCGTCCTGTTCCGCCGCATCCGCGTCGGCGCCACCGGCCCTGCTGCCAGGTGCGGCGAGGCCGCTATTATCAGCGGCCGCGGTGATGACCAGTAAGCTGCTAAACCGAAGTTCCAGGCGGGATCTGAAAATACTTCAACGGAATCAGTGGATTAGAAGATTTTATCGCGCGCGCGACTGGGTACAGACAACTTCCTGATTCCTGGTAGCCGATCATAAACGTGGCTTGAGGCAAAAGCGACCGATGCATGGGTACATGTACCCAGTCGGAAACGCCGATTCCCGTCTTATCCGGCTGATTTCGCGAGGTATTTCAGAAAATGCTCTCTGGAACTTCGGCTTAAACGCCGCCTGGCGCATGTCCCCGAAGAACACCGGGTCGACCTGTTCCAGCACGTCAGGGTTCACCTCAAGGAACTGGCGCTTGTTCTCGATCGGGATCAGCGCACGCTTACCGCCATTGTCCATGGCGACCTGGAGGGGCTCGGTCAGGGACCGCACCGGCTTGATGTTGCCCTGGATGCTCATGTCGCCGAGGACCAGCAGCGCGGGCTGGGGCGGTGCCTTGCGCAGCGCCGAGTAAGCGGCGACGAAGAAGGCGACCCCAATCTCGGCCTCGACCTTGTTGCCGAGCAGATCGATGACCTCGACGTGGAAGTCGGACGTGTCGAGCTCCCTTGCCACACCGAACGGGGTCTTGTTCGCGGACAGGAAGCTGAAGGCCCTGGACACGGACTCCTTCATCGCACCGCTCACGCCACCCGCGGGCTTGAGCTTGCCGGTGCCGGACGACAGGGTGATCTCCACGCGGTAGAGACCGACGGTGCCGTCTCCGCTGACGGATGCGGTGTAGACCGTTCCAGGCGGAAGCGGATCGGCGGAGATCAGGTCTCGACCGCCCTGCTCTGTCACACCGACGAACTTCTCCTCCCCTGTGTCGTTGACCAGGTAGCTGAAGGAGGTCTGGTAGTACTCGAAGGAGCCCATCTTCTTGAGCTGCTCCTTCACCCGCCGCCGACCCTCCAATGCCAGCTCCAGGAGCTCGCCAAGGTCCTCCTGCGAGACCTTCCCGTGGGGATGGAGGATCTTTACGAGACCTGAGACGGTCCGCCGCACGGCCATGCGATCCCGGGCGTTGAGATGTGCGCCCAGGGAGAAGTAGTGGTCGATGATCTCGGTGAAGTTGTGCTTGCGCAGCTCCCGCAGGGCTTCGGCCAGATAATCGATGACGAAGCCGTAGTGATCGGTGAAGTGCTCGTTGCGCATCTTCGGCACTTCCCAGCCGGGCAGGTAGAAGTGCAACCGGTCGATGAAGGCCATGTCGTCACGGATGACATCCGGCATGGGGGCAAACAGATGTCCCGTCTGGACCATGACGTCGATCGGCTGCTGGGTGTTGCCGAACATGGCGATGCTGGCGTAGCCCGCCATGGCTTCCTGGCCCCGTTGGAACTGGCCTGACTCGCAGAAGGTCTTGAGCGTAGTGATGACCTCCTTCGGCATCTTCTGCAGGTCGGCCACCTCGTCGAAGCCGACCACGTCCCAGATCATCACCATGCCCTTCTGCTTGCCGCTCATGTGGCCGAACAGGTTGGCCACCGTCGTCGGGCCGGTGAGCAGGGCCGCGTAGGGGGACAGCTCCTGCACCGCATAGCTCTTGCCGGTGCCGCGGGGCCCGAGCTCCACCAGATTGTAGTTGCGCTCGCAGAGCGGAATCAGCCGGCTCAGGAACAGCAACTTGAGCCGCCGCTCCATCACCGTCGGCTCGTACCCCATGCTGCGCATCATGAAGTCCAGCCACTCGTCGGTGCTGAACTCGGC
>JBAPYD010000246.1:0-4131 GCA_049284555.1 Chromatiaceae bacterium
GCGGGGTCAAGCCCCACGTGCTGCGTTACTGGGAGCAGGAATTCCCGCAGCTCAAGCCCGCCAAGCGGCGGGGCAACCGGCGCTATTACCAGCGCCACGACGTCCTCATGGTGCGTCAGATCCGCAGCCTGCTCTATGACCAGGGCTTCACCATCAGCGGTGCCCGACAGCAGCTGAGCGGCGAGAACGCCAAGCAAGACCTGTCCCAGACCCACCAGGTCCTGCGCGAGATGCGTCTGGAGCTCGAGGAGATCCTCCAGGTTCTCAAGCGCTGAGGAGCGGGCTCGAGCCCGAGCATGACCGGGAGGCTATCCCCGCGGAGGGATACCATCACGGGTCCGAGGTCATCCGCAGAGCACTTCGTTGACACACGGGGCACCAGGACGTACCCTGTCGCGTCTTCCCGGGGCGTAGCGCAGCCTGGTAGCGCACCTGAATGGGGTTCAGGTGGTCGGAGGTTCAAATCCTCTCGCCCCGACCAATAGAAACAAGGACTTGGGCAGAAAGCCTCAGTCTTTGTTCTTTTCTGGGCGTTGAATTAGGTACCGCTATAGGTACCGGCCCCTCCTTGCCTCTGGGGGACGCTGTACCTGATCTTGCGAATCTCCTGCTCTCCAGTCCAATCTGGCTACCGCCCAGCCCTCCCATCTTGACAAGCCAGCGGCGGGTGTCCCAACCGCCTACCCCGGCCCAGTCTCCCCCGCACAGCGGCCGTTGCCGGAGCCACGAAACACGCCGCGCCTGGATCGCTTCGGCTTCATCCCACCGCCGGAGGAGTTGAGGCGGGCCCCTGGATAACCTCATCGGGCGCGATCCGCCTGATCCACGATCTCACCACACCTCAACGCATCGAAAGGGTGCCCGCGTCGGTCGGCGACAGCGGACGATTGTCGTACGCCCCAAAATTTCTTCCTGACCCCCCGCCGCTTGTGACTCCACGCCTATTGTCCCGATGGAGCGGTGCGCCGACACTCCCACGCTGAAACGTGGTTGCGAACGAATCCGCCCCTGGAACTCAGAATCCCCCCGGCTATGGCCGCCGACCGACCTTGATTGCAATGCAATCAACACCTAATCTGTCACGGAAGCAAACGGGGGACAACATGGCCAGCATCACGATCCGTAATCTCGACGACACACTGAAGCGCCGCCTGCGCATCCGCGCGGCAGAGCATGGCCGTTCGATGGAAGAGGAGGCGCGGGAAATCCTGCGTCTGGTCGTGGGCGAACCGGCCCCGCCCGCCAACCTCGCGGCCGCGATCCGTGCGCGGGTGGCCGTCTTCGGTGGTGCGGATATCGAGCTTGCGCCCCGCGAGCCGATGCGCGAGCCGCCGGTTCTGGATTGATACGGCGATGGTCATCCTCGACACCAACGTCGTCTCGGAGCTCCTGCGCGCCGCGCCCGCGCCCGGGGTGGACGCATGGCTCGCCGGCCAGGACGGCGCGGACATCTATCTGACCGCGATCAGCGAGGCGGAGCTGCGCTATGGCGTCGCCACCATGGCGAAAGGCAAGCGCTCGAGACTGCTGTCGGATGCCGTGGACGGGATGCTGCGGGAGGATTTCCGCGACCGCATCCTGCCCTTTGACAGCGCTGCCGCCAAGCAATACGCCGGCATTGGGGCGGAGCGCAGAGCCGCGGGCCGGCCGATCAGCCAGTTCGATTGCCAAATCGCCGCCATCGCCCGCGCCCATGGCGCCGCCATCGCCACCCGCAACATCGGCGACTTCGAGGGCTGCGGGGTCCAGGTCATCGATCCCTGGCGTCACCTCGGGGGCGATTGATCGGCATGGCCGGGCGGAACAAAGAACGAGCGAGGCGGCGCTTCTGAAAGTAGGCAAGGGGCGGTTCGCCACAGACGCTGTGAAACGCCGGGTACAAGGCACTCTTGCTGACGCCGGCGGCGGCGCAGAGGTCGGCCAGTGAGATGGGCGTGCCCTCGGCCGCCATGAAGCGCTCCTCGGCCAGCCTGACGATGCGCTCTGGGCGCCTGACCCAGCCCGGATCGGGGCGCGATCCGGGCCGTACAGCGCATCGATGCCCTCGTCGGCGACAACCAATACGAGGTGCGGGTGGTCGTCGAAGACCTGCGCGCCACCGCCGACAACCTGCGAACGCTCTCGGAGACGGCAAAGCGCTACCCGGCGGGTATCCTGTTCGGCGCGCCACCCGAGAAGGGCGGCTTTCCATGGAATCGAACGAAATGAAACGGCAACTTAGGGCCTCCCGGCCACCAATGCCCCGGAATGTCCTGCTGTTTGGCTCGACGCTGATTCCCCTGTGGCTGCTCGTGCTGCTACCCGTGTTGCTGCTGGGGGGCTGCGCCATCGGCAAGCCGGTGCCCGAGGCCACCCTCTACGCCATCGAGCCGACGCCGCCGGCCGTGAGCTTGCCGCGCCGGCCGCAGACTCTGACCATGGGCCGGGTACGCGTCGCCCCGGCCTACTCCGGCAAATCCCTGGTGTTCCGGGTCGACGACGTGCGCTATGCCGCCGATTTCTACAGTGCCTTCATCGCCGAGCCGGATGACATGCTCGCCTCGCGCATCGCCGACTGGCTGGATCGGGCAGGCCCATTCCAGTCTGTCACTCAACCGGGCACACGCCGGAGTCCGAGCTACGTGCTCGACGCCGTGGTCACAGAGCTCTACGGCGATTTCCGGCCCGGGCGAGCGCCGGAAGCCGTGATGACGATCCAGTTCCGGCTGATGGACCTGACCGGCATCAGTCCCAGGCCCATGATGGAGCAAACCATCGGCCGACGGGTGCGCTTGTCCGAGGAGACTCCGGAGGCCCTTGTGCAGGGCTACGGGGAAGCGCTTGGGCAGATCTTGTCGGAGTTCGGAGACGGGCTGGCCACTGCGCGCTGATCGGCGCCGATTCCGACGAGGCAGTGCAAAGCCTATGAAACGCAAGAGAACACGCATGCTCGCCGCCATCGTCGCCGTCTTCTACATCCTTGGTATCGTCTCGGCGATCGACGCGATCATGCGCGCGCGCACCCCGCAGGGGGCCGTTGCCTGGTCGGTCGCGCTGGTCTCGTTTCCGTTCGTTGCGGTGCCCGCCTATGCGGTCTTCGGGCGCAGTAAGTTCGAGGGGGCCCTGCAGGCCTACGAGGCGCGCAAGGACGAGATCGACGGCCTGATCGCGGAGTTCCATGCCAACCTGGAGCCTTGGTCCCTTTCCGACCAGAATGCCGACCCGCACTTCAAGGCCATTCGCCAGCTCTCGGGCATGGAGATGACCCGAGCCAACCGCGCCGAGCTGCTGATCAACGGTGAGGCCACCTTCGACAGCATCCTCGCGGGGATCGGCCGGGCCCAGGAGTACGTGCTGGTCCAGTTCTACATGTTTCACGACGACGGCCTCGGCCGGCGGATGCAGCAGGCGCTCATCGAGCGGGCCAAGGCCGGCGTGCGGGTCTACATGCTCTACGACGAGGTCGGCAGCAAGGGTCTGCCGGAGCGCTACGTCGACGAGCTGCGAGCCGCCGGTGTGGAAGTGACTGCCTTCAAGCCGACGCAGGGTTCCCGCAACCGCTTTCAGCTCAACTTCCGCAATCACCGCAAGATGGTCGTCGTCGACGGCGTTACCGGCTGGGTCGGCGGCCACAACGTCGGCGACGAGTATTTGGGACTGGACCCGGACTTCAGCCCTTGGCGCGACACCCACGTGCGGCTCGACGGCCCGGTTGTGACGCAACTGCAGGCGGTCATCATCGGCGACTGGTATTGGGCAACGCGGGAGCTGCCGCCGGTCGACTGGCAGCCGACACCCGCCGAAGACGGCGATGTGAAGGCGATGATCGTTCCCTCGGCACCCACGCAGCGCCTGGAGACCGCCGGCCTGCTGTTTGTCACAGCACTGAACTCCGCCAAGGAGCGGATCTGGCTGTCGGCCCCCTACTTCGTGCCCGACGAGGCGGTCATGAAGGCCTTGGAGCTGGCCGCGCTTCGCGGGGTCGACGTGCGCATCATCATCCCCGGCAAGGGCGACAGCCTGCCCGTGTACCTGGCCGCCTTCCACTACATCGGCCAGCTGCGCGGGCTCGGCATCCGCTTCTACGCCTACAAGCCCGGCTTCCTACACGAGAAGGTCATGCTCGTCGACGACGACGTCTCGACCGTCGGC
>JBAPYD010000247.1:0-6312 GCA_049284555.1 Chromatiaceae bacterium
GTCGGCACCTGCGCCAGCTCCTCACCGAGGACCACCGCTACGTCTTCACCCTGATCCACAAGTTCCGCACCGAGAAGGGTGAGGCGCACCCGGTGCTCTCGGAGCGGCGCGACATCATCGTCATCACGGACGAGGCCCACCGCAGCCAGTACGACACCCTGGCGCTCAACATGCGCACGGCGCTCCCCAACGCCGCCTTCCTGGCCTTCACCGACACGCCGCTGATCGCGGGGGAGGAGAAGACCCGGCAGGTGTTCGGGGACTACGTGAGCGTCTACGACTTCCGCCAGTCGGTGGAGGACGGCGCGACGGTGCCCCTCTACTACGAGAACCGCATCCCCGAGCTGCAACTGGTCAACGACGACCTCAACGCGGACATGGAGGCCCTGCTGGAGGCCGCGGAGCTGGACGAGGCCCAGGAGGCGAAGCTGGAGCGGGAGTTCGCCCGCGAGTACCACCTGATCACCCGCGACGACCGGCTGGAGGCGGTGGCCACGGATCTGGTGGAGCACTTCATTGGGCGGGGCTTCCAGGGCAAGGCGATGATGATCTGCATCGACAAGGCAACGGCCATCCGCATGTACGACAAAGTGCAGCGGGAGTTGGGGGAGCGGCTGCAGGCAGCCCAGCGGGAGCTTGAAAAGGCGGCTAAGGACCCGCGCCGCGACGAAATCTTGAAGCGTGTCGCCTTCCTCAAGGAGACCGACATGGCGGTTGTGGTCTCCCAGGGCCAGAACGAGATCGCGGAGATGCAGGAGAAGGGACTCGACATCAAGCCGCACCGCAGGCGCATGGTCGAGGATGACCTGGAGACCAAGTTCAAGAACCCCGAGGACCCCTTCCGGCTGGTCTTCGTCTGCGCCATGTGGATGACCGGCTTCGACGTGCCGAGCTGCTCGACCCTGTATCTTGACAAGCCGATGCGCAACCACACCCTGATGCAGACCATCGCCCGAGCCAACCGGGTCTATCCGGGCAAGGTGAATGGGCTGATCGTGGACTACGCCGGGGTATTCCGCAGCTTGGAGAAGGCTCTGGCCATCTACGGAGCGCCCGGCCGCGGGGGCGGCGAGGTCAAGCCCGTGGAGGACAAGTCCGCGCTGGTCGCAGCGTTACGGCAGGCGTTGAGGGAGGCCGAAGGCCTCTGCCGGCGGCAAGGGGTGAGCTTGGCGGCGATTCAGAACTCCGAAGGTTTCGCCCGGGTCGGTCTGCTGGACGATGCCGTCGAGGCCCTGGTCGCGTCCGAGAACCTCAAACGCCACTTCCTGGATCTCGCCAATGCCGTGGTGCGGCTCTACAAGGCGGTCCTTCCCGACCCCGCGGCCCAGGAGTTCGCCGCGGAGGTGGCACCCGTGGAGGTCATCGCGGACAAGATCCGCGCCCTGACGCCGCCAGCGGACATCTCGATGGTCATGCAGCAGGTGGAGTCCCTGCTGGACCGATCCATCGCCACCGAGGGTTATGTGATTCGGGAGACCGACGACGAGGACCGGTGGGCGGACTTGAGCGGCATCGACTTCGACAAGTTGGCTGCGACCTTCAAGGCGAGCCGCAAGCGCACCCTGAATGAGAAGCTCAAGGGCAAGGTGGCACAGAAGCTCATGGCGATGGTGCGGCTCAACCGAACCCGCATGGACTACCTGGAAGAGTTCCAGTCCCTCATCGACGCCTACAACGCCGGCAGCCTAAACGCCGAGGCGTTCTTCAAGCAGTTGGTGGAGTTCGCCAAGAGCCTGAACGAGGAGGAGCGCCGAGGCGTCGGCGAGCAACTGGACGAGGAAGAGCTGGCCCTCTTCGACCTCCTGACCAAGCCCCGGATCGAGCTGACCACGGCAGATCGTGACAAGGTAAAGGCGACCGCGCGGGAACTGCTGGTGACGCTGAAGGCCGGCAAACTGGTTCTGGACTGGCGCAAGCGCCAGCAGGCCCGCGCGGACGTGCGGGTGACCATCGAAAAGGTGTTGGACCTGGGCCTCCCCCGCGCGTACACCCCTGAGCTGTTCGTGGAGAAGACCGCCGCCGTGTTCCAGCATGTCTACGATGCGTACTATGGGGCGGGTCGCAGTGTGTACGCGGCAGCCGCGTGAGCGGCGCTGCGGCCCCGCGTAACTTCTTCAGGCTTGATTTCGTCGCGTCCCCTCTTCCGTCTCCTGGTCTCCGCACCTCATGTCGGCATGTCGCGTTAACATGACTTCCCCAGCATCCTCAAGGTGTGCGCCGCAGGAAGCCACAGCCATGCAATCCGGCATCCTCTTCGTCGTCTCGGCCCCGTCGGGCGCGGGCAAGACCAGTCTGGTGAAGGCCCTGCTGGAGCAGGTGCCGGGGCTCGCCCTCTCGGTCTCCTGCACTACCCGCGCCCCGCGCGGCGGCGAGCAGGACGGGGTTCACTACCACTTCCTCGACCGGGACCGGTTCGAATCGGAGGTCGCCACCGGCGGTTTCATGGAGCACGCGGAGGTCTTCGGCAACCTCTACGGCACCCGGGAGTCGGACCTGCGCGCCCACCTGGCGTCCGGTCGGGACCTGATCCTGGAGATCGACTGGCAGGGGGCGCGCCAGGTGCGCCGGCGCTTCCCCGCCGCGATCAGCCTGTTCATCCTCCCACCCTCCCTCGAGGAGCTGGAGCGCCGCTTGCGGGGGCGCGGCACGGATAGCGAGGAGGTCGTCGCCCGGCGACTGGCCCAGGCCAGGGACGACCTCGGCCATTGGGCCGAATACGACTATCTGGTGGTCAATGACCAGTTCGACTCCGCGCTCGCGGACCTCGGGGCCATCGTCCGGGCCGAGCGACTCCGCGGCACCCGGCGCCCGGAGTGGATTCCCCTCCAGTTCGGGAGCGCGAGCGCCTGAGCCCTCCCCGGACTGCAAATGGTAAAGGGGCGAGGGCACCGTCCTTCTCCCCGCCCAGCGCCGCCCGGGCGCGAGGCCCCGATGAAACCTAAGCCATTGACAGGCCCCGTCCTGTGGTAGCCTAGGCACCTAGGTTCGCTCACCCGCCGGGCGCGCATCCCTTGACCCGGCAGCCGACGCACCGATCTACTTGGTTATCGAGACGGGGGGCCGAATTCCCCTCTCCGTCTTCCCTTCCCTTATGGAGTGATTCACCCATGGCCCGCGTCACCGTCGAGGATTGCCTCAACCACGTCGACAACCGCTTCGATCTCGTCCTGCTCGCCACCAAGCGGGCCCGCCAGCTCGCCAACGGCGTGGAGCCCACCCTCACCTGGGAGAACGACAAGCCCACCGTCATGGCCCTGCGGGAGATCGCCGAGGGCAAGATCACGAATGAGTTCGTCCAGGCCACTCAGAAGGAGATCGACGAGACCGCGGCCGCCCTCGAGCAGCGCCTTGCCGCGGAGCTGGCGGCGGAGTTCCCCGAGGCCGACCTGGATCGCGAGTGAGCCCATGGATCGACCCCGCCCCCGGTCCGAGGGTGTCGCAAAGGGTAGCCGGCGCTGTCGCGGCGCAGGCCGGGGCGGGTCGTCGGTGAAACGACAGCTTGCTGGCTTCTCCCCTCACCCCAGCCCCTCTCCCCTCTGGGGCGAGGGGCTGTTGCGACACCCCCGGTCCCGGCGGGAGTCGCCGCTGAGCTGACCGCCAGACTGATCCCATGGCAACGGCCGTCCTGCCCTCGATCGCCCCCGACTCGGAGGAGATGGACGAGCCCCGCTACCTGATCAGCGACCTCTGCACCTACCTGGAGTGCTATCTCCCGCCCGAGCAGGTCGCTGAGGTCTACCGCGCCTATCTGTTCGGCGCGGAGGCCCACGAGGGGCAGCGTCGCAAGTCCGGCGAGCCCTATATCTACCATCCGGTTGAGGTCGCGCGCATCCTGGCGGAGATGCGCATGGACGCCAACTGCCTGATCGCGGCCATCCTGCACGACGTCATCGAGGACACCGCGGTCGCCAAGGAGCAGGTCGCCGCCGCCTTCGGCGACGAGGTCGCGGGCCTCGTGGATGGGGTCAGCAAGCTCTCCCAGATCGACTTCGAGTCCCGGGCCGAGGCCCAGGCCGCCAGCCTCCAGAAGATGCTGCTGGCCATGACCAAGGACATCCGGGTCATCCTGATCAAGCTGGCCGACCGCCTCCACAACATGCGCACCCTGGGCTCCATGCGGCCGGAGAGCCGGCGCCGCATCTCCAGGGAGACCCTGGACATCTTCGCCCCGATCGCCTATCGGCTCGGCATCGACAGCGTGCGCGTCGAGCTGGAGGAGCTGGGGTTCGCGCACTACTGGCCTTGGCGTCACGGGGTGCTCGAGCGGGCCGTGCGGCAGGCGAGCGGGGCACGCTCCGAGCTCTTGAGCACGGTCGAGACGGCGATCGAGCACCGCCTCCGCCAGGAGGACATCCCGGCTGTCGTGGAGAGCCGGCGCAAGAACCTCTACAGCATCTACCGCAAGATGCGCGACAAGCACCGCTCGTTCTCCGAGGTGGTGGACGTCTTCGGCCTCCGGGTCACGGTGGATCGGGTGGACACCTGCTACCGCGTCCTCGGCCAGATGCACAACCTCTACAAGCCGGTCCCCGGGCGCTTCAAGGACTACATCGCGATCCCCAAGGCGAACGGCTACCAGTCGCTCCATACGGTGCTCTTCGGACCCCAGTCGACCCGCGTCGAGATCCAGATCCGCACCGAGCAGATGCAGCGCCACGCCGAATCCGGCATCGCCGCCCATTGGATGTACAAGGCCGGCGGTCAGGGGACCGCCTCGCCCCACGCCCTCGCCCAGGAATGGCTCCAGAACCTCCTGGAGATGCAGCGGGGGGCCGGGAACTCCGTGGAGTTCCTGGAGCATGTCAAGGTCGACCTGTTCCCGGACGAGGTCTATGTCTTCACCCCCAAGGGGCGCATCCTGACCCTGAAGCGCGGCGCGACCCCCGTCGACTTTGCCTACGCCATCCACTCGGACGTGGGCAACACCTGCGTGGCGGCCCGGATCGACCGCCGCCTCGCGCCGCTGAGCACCCCATTGCGCAGCGGTCAGACGGTGGAGATCATCACGGCCCCCGGGGCCCGGCCCAATCCCGCCTGGCTCAACTTCACCGTCACGGGCAAGGCGCGGGCGAGCATCCGGGGCTTCCTCAAGAACCTCAAGCAGGCCGAGGCGGAGGCCCTGGGGCGGCGACTCCTGGGCTCGGAGCTGGCGGCCCTGGGGACCGAGCTGGAGCAGGTGGACCCGATCCGCGTCGCGGCCTATCTGGAGGACGCGGGCCTCCTATCCACCGAGGCCCTCCTGGCGGACGTGGGCCTGGGCAACCGCTTGCCCATGCTGGTGGCACGGCGGCTGGCCGGTCAGGACGCCGAGGGTTCCGCGGAAGGCCCCCCGCTCGACCCGGAAGCGCACCACCCCCACCGTCTCGCGATACGCGGCACCGAGGGGATGGTGGTGAGCTTCGCCCGCTGCTGTCGGCCCATCCCGGGGGATGGCGTCACCGCCCTGTTCAGCCCTGGCCGGGGCATCGTCGTCCACCGCACCGAGTGCCGCAATCTCGGCAGCCTGGATTCCAAGCGGGACAAGCGGCTCGACGTGGAATGGGCCGCCGAGCCGGACGGGGAGTTTCCGGTGGAGATCCGGGTGGAGGTCGGCAACCGGCGTGGCGTCCTGGCCGTGATCGCCGGTGTCATCGCCGAGCAGGGCTCCAACATCGAGAACGTCCACTCCCGGGAGAAGGACGGCATCACCTCGGCCCTGGACCTCATCGTGACCGTGACGGGGCGTCAACACCTGGCCCGGATCATGCGGCGGCTGCGCCAGATCCCGCTCGTCTTGCGCATCGTGCGGGTCGGCCGCTAGGGAAGCGCTGACTTATCGCGCTTACCTAGCGGGCCAAGGAGGGCATTGCATCATCAGGGCCCCGGGGCACCCCTACCCCACAGCGGAGGGTGTCGCAAAAGCGGGTCTGCAAGCGCCTTCCCCCTCGTAGGGGAAGGGTGGGATGGGGGTGATGGCCGTGGAATCAATGAGATGGACGGTCTCTACCCCCACCCCGACCCTCCCCCTGCAAGGGGGAGGGGAGTATTGCGACACCCGCCCTCCGTGGGGAGGCGCAGCCGCACGGCGAGCCCCCCCAGTGCCGCGGGGGCGAAGGACAGGGTGGCCCCATAGGCCTCGCAGATATCCTGGACGATGGCGAGCCCGAGGCCCGATCCCTGGCGACGCTGGTCGAGGCGCAGCCCCCGCTGGCCGAGGGATTGGAGCGCCGAGGCGGGGACGCCGGGTCCATCGTCCTCCACCCGGATCTCCACCCGCTCCGGCGACCCGGCATCGTCCGGCGACGAGGCCACCCGCCCCGCCCGCACCAGGAC
>JBAPYD010000248.1:0-1719 GCA_049284555.1 Chromatiaceae bacterium
GCGCAAGACTGCCGTCCGCATGCCGCGAACGGAACACGTACTCCGCCATCGGGGAGGAAAAACACACCACGGCGTCGAACGCGCCTTCATCCAGAAGCGCGTCGATCTTGCGCTGCAGGGCGCGCGAATAGAAGTAGTCCACCGTGATCGGCCTAGCGCCAAGGAGCGCACCCAGCGCGAAGAGCTTCTGCAGGCGCGGCCGGATCCGCTCGAAAACCAGTCCCCGAACCCGCTTCCCGAGCTCCGTCAGGTGATCCATGTCCGCCGCATCGTCTATCAGGCAGCCCAAGTGAACCTCGTGGCGGCGGGACAGGTAATCCAGCATGTGAAAAGACCGGATCTTGTCCCCCTTGTTGGGTGGGTAAGGAATCCGGTGGGCGAGGAACAACAGGCGCACGCGACCGCCCTACAGGCTGATGTGACGGCGGATGCGCGGACCGAGGAATCGCGTCACGGAAAGCGGCAGTCGCTTCCAAATCTCCACGGCACGGCTCATGCCACCGCCTTCTCGGTCCAGAGGCCGACTCTTCACATCGCCGCGGGTGAAGCGGTACCAGTACAAAGGCTCGGGACGTGCCCCCCATTGCTCCTTGAAGCGGTAGGTTCCCTCGCCGACCGTGGAGCGGCCGAAATCGAACGTGCGATATCCGTTCTCGCACGCGTATTCGAGCATCGACCAGTACAGCAACATATTCGGCGCGAGTTGACTATAGCGACGCAGAGAGGAGGCCCAGGGATTGGAGAGCACATCCCTGAACCCCAGGGTCACGCTCGCCGCCAGCGGCACGTTCTTCAGATACACAACAAATACCCTGGCGGCTCTTCCGTACTGAGCGACCACCTCCTCCACGAAGCGCCTGGAATGCACCGGAGAGCCGATGTCTCTCATGTTCTCGACGAAGACCCGGTAGAAATCATCGACCAGTTCCTGACCACCCGTTCGAACCTTCAGTCCTTCCTTGATGGGCCTGTGAATCTGACTGCGCAGTTTGGCTTTGAATGACCCCATCAGCGCCTGCGAACTATCCGGAAGCGCAAGAAGCATGCGAACCTTATCTTCGGCTGACCCAGTTCGGAATTCCCAGCCGCGCTTCCACTTCAAGCGACCCCCGATCCCTCCATATGCGAAATCCAGAGGTACTTCGAAGTCGATGCCTTCCATTGGTCTTTGCCGCCGTATATCAACGGCCGGCACATCAAGCTCGTCCGCTAATTCGCACGCCTTCTCTACAAGCTCACTCCCTGCCTGCGCGCCACCGAGCAGACCGCCACCACCATCGCAGAACGGCAAGGAAACCAGACTGTTCCCAAATAGCCGGTGGCGAACCCAAATTAAGGGTAAGAAGCCATCGCATTCGCTCGCCCGAGCCTGGCTCGGCCGCCCATCCACCTCTGCATCTACTCCGCTCGCTTGCCTCAAATGACCTTTCGTGAGGTGTCCCGACGTCGCAATCAGTATGTAGCCGTCCAAAGCATAGGCCCCCACAACTGCGTGGGCCCAAGAAGGACACCCATACACGTCCCCGCCATCGTACTGAGTGGCGAACGCGGCCCACTCAGCCAGATCGACGCTGGACAATCTGTCTAGCTTGGCGACAGTCATCTTCACGAAGTGGGACCTACCACTCCCCGAAGACCCCTTGTTAGCCCCGAAATGGCACGCCACGTTCCCAATCCCATCCGCCGCTTCCAGACGAATCGCCGCCACTGTCGAGAATC
>JBAPYD010000249.1:0-2040 GCA_049284555.1 Chromatiaceae bacterium
GTCCTGATCGGCCTTGCCGGCCTCCGCGAGGTCCTCGCGACGCCGCACGCTGAGATAATCGGGTCGCAACCCGGCTTCTTCGAGGGCCCGGCACGCATGCAGCTCCACGTCGGGGATCGGCCGGCCCGCTCGCAGGGCGTCCGCCGCCGACAGGAGTGTCCGATACAGGGCCGGGGCCCGGCCGCGCTCCTCCGCCGACAGGTAGCCGTTGCGGGAGCTCATCGCCAGCCCGTCCGGCTCCCGGACCGTGGGCACGCCGACGATCTCGACCGGCATCGCCAGGTCCTCGACCAGTCGGCGGATGACGAGGAGCTGCTGGTAGTCCTTCTCGCCGAACAGGGCCAGGTGGGGCTGGATCATGTTGAGCAGCTTGCACACCACCGTGGCCACGCCGGCGAAGTGGCCCGGCCGGCTGGCCCCGCACAGGATGTCCGAGATGCCCGGAACCAGGACCCGCGTCTGGGCGGCCTGGCCGCGAGGATACATGGTCTCGGGAGTCGGGGTGAAGAGGAGGTCACAGCCCGCCCCTGCCAGCAGGGCCTCGTCCTGGGCGAGGGTGCGGGGATAGGCGGCCAGGTCTTCCCGGGGGCCGAACTGCAGGGGGTTGACGAAGATGCTGACCACGACCCGCCGGGCGCGGCGCCGGCCCTCAGCGACCAGGGTGAGGTGTCCCGCGTGCAGATTGCCCATCGTGGGCACGCAGGCGATGGTCTCGCCCTGGTGTCGCCACGCGTCGAGGCGTGCCCGCAGGCAGGGGAGCTGATCGGTGCGCTCCATGGTATCTGGGCTCAGTAGAGGGTCTCGTCCGGTCCGGGGAAGCTGCGGTCCCGCACCGCAGTCGCATAGGCCACCAGGGCGTCGGGCACGGAGCTCCGGCCCTTCAGGAAGTCCCGGCTGAAGCTCGGCGGGCGGCCCGGGTTGAGTCCCAGCAGGTCGTGGAGGACCAGCACCTGACCGTCACAGCCGTTGCCGGCCCCGATGCCGATCACGGGGATGCGCAGGTCCTGGGCGAGCGAGGTCGCCAGGGCGGCGGGGACGCACTCGAGCACCAGCAGGCCCGCGCCCGCCTCCTCCAGCGCGCGCGCTTCCTCGCGGATCCGCCGTGCCGAGTCCGGGTCTCGTCCGGCAAACCGGTAGCCTCCGAGGCGATGGACCGACTGGGGCAACAGCCCCAGGTGGGCGCACACCGCCACCCCCTGATCGGTCAGTCGCCGCACGGTCGGGAGCATCGCGGCACCGCCCTCCACCTTGACCACCTGGGCACCTCCCTCCTGGAGGAGGCGGGCCGCGTTGTCCAGGGCGCGCTCGGGCGTCGCGCAGGCGAGAAAGGGCAGGTCCGCCACCTGCAGGGTGCGGGAGCGCCCGCGGGCCACGCAGGCGCTGTGATAGACCATCTGATCGACGGTGACCGGTACCGTGCTCGGATGGCCCTGCAGGACCATCCCCAAGGAGTCTCCCACCAGCAGCACATCCACCCCGGCCGCCTCCATCAGGCGGGCGAAGCTCGCGTCATAGCAGGTCAGGCAGACGATGGGCTCGCCGCGGGACTTCATGGCGGCCAGGGTCGCAATGGTGACGGCAGCGGGCATTGGGCGAGGCTCAGATGCGGTTCGGGGTCGCGGCGGCGGACATCCCGCGCCTCCCTGGGGAGCGACCGTTCAAGGGCCTAGGGCCCTTGAACATGGCGGGCTGTTCTTGCCCGCTCGGGGAGGGCGGCACGCCAGCACGACCCTAGACAGGAGGGCAGGATAGTGCCGGGGCACCGGGCTTGTCAGCCCTTGGCGGGTCATCGGCGAGGCGGCGCATCCCAGGGTCCGGGGGGCACGCAGCCAGCAGGTCCGCCAGCCGTCCCTGTCCCGGTATCTCCAGCCAGTCGGGCGCGATCTCGGCCAGGGGAACCAGGACGAAGGCGCGACGGTGCATCTCCGGATGCGGCAGCTCGAGGCCGGGCTCGGACAGCCGGCGCTGCCCGTATTCGAGGAGGTCGAGATCCAGGGTGCGCGGCCCCCAGCGGGTCCCGTCCCGCGCCCGGCCGTGGGC
>JBAPYD010000250.1:0-10754 GCA_049284555.1 Chromatiaceae bacterium
GCGAGAAAGGTCTTGGCGTCAAAGGTCGTCTGCGTCGCTGGTTTCGTCATGAGGGTTGCTCGAAAGGAAGCCGAGACCGACGCGGGTGACAGGGCCTCCCGGGACCTCCATCGATGCGGTCGACCCGCTCGACCACGGTGGGCATGACGACATCCGGGTCCGCTGAATCTCAGGCCAAAATAGACAGGTGAGCGCACCCGCGCAAGTGGGACTGCACCAGAGTGCCCCTGGACCCTGAAAGGTCCAGTCGGAGGGCCGCCCTGGGGGCGCGATTATGCTTCGGCGGCACCAGCATGCATTACCCGCGCGGCGCCCGCCTTCCGGGTTCCCATCGGGGTGACGCTTGCTCAGTACGAACAATTGGCGCTCGCTTTGTGGCTTTGCAGGGGTTCCTGGGCCTTCGCCTGCATCGCATTTTGTCGGGCCCGTCAATCCGGCTGACTGTACCTTTGGGCGACGTCCGCGGCGCGGGTCGGCGCATCCTGTCGCCGGGGAAAACGATGGGGGAAACGCGCGACCAAGTGCTCGACTATCTCGCTCAGGTTCCTCCGACCATCAATCAGGGAGAGCACGTACTGGTCGATCTCTCCCGCCTCCGAGCGCGGCGGCGTGTACCCGGCTTCCCTGCGCTTGAGTCCTTCGACGGACAGCGGCGCCCCGTAGAAGGTGGATTGCCGGAAGCTCGCCTTGGTTTGACCCCCATCGGCCGCGGCGCTAACGCGCGTGTCCCACCGCCAGACATAATCGTCGTCGATCAGATCGGCCCGGAGCGAGATCTCCACCAAATCCCCCCCTTCCATTAGCACCGGCTCCTGCAGGGGGAAGAAGGCCTGGCCGTAGATGAGCTCCGGCTGACCGGGGGCGTTGGAGAAGCCGATACCCTCGGCCAGCTCGGCGTCGAACCAGACGAGCACCCCGTGGGCGGTGCCGTGGCGCTCGGCGCGCCAGGAGAGCGCCCCTGCGACGTTGGGGTTTTCGACGCTCGCGTAGTCCAGCGTCGCCCAAGCCTGGGGCGCCACCAGCAGCTGGTCGACCGTAGCGTTCACCTTGCGCCACGTGTTGACCACCAGCCGGTGGCCGGCGCGCAGGTCCAGGCCGTATTCGTTGTCGAGCCAGGGTTTGGCGTAGGGCCGGTAGGTCTTCGCGTCCTCGATCAGTGCCGCCCACAGCCGGTCCCGGCGGGGGATCAGCACCCCGCCGGGGGCCAGCAGGCGCCGGCGGGCATCGGCGATGGCCGGGATGTGCTGCTGGAGCAGGGGCAGCACGCCGCGCAGGTCCGAGACGATCACGTCCGCCGGCCGCGGCAATGTTACGTTGGTGGAAAGTGCAGGATGGAAACGGATGCGATCGGCATATCCGTTCGCCGCAGCCGCCTGACGGGCCACCTCGATGGCCGCATTCGGCTCCACGGCATGCACCTCGCCGGCCCCGAGCTGACAGGCGAGCAGGGAGTAGATGCCCGTTCCGGCACCGATATCCAGCACCACGCAGCCGGGGCGCACCGCCTGCCGCAGGGCCTCCACGTAAGGCCCCATGCGCGGGCGGTCGGTGATCATGTCGCCGTAGCTGAGAACGCTGTAGCCTGTGGTTTTTGCCATGGTTCTAGAAGCTCCGTGGTAGCTCCGCCGCTGCATGGTGCGTTTGGCGAGGATCGGCAGCGGATTGGAGCGCGCGCGATTCGCCCGGGCTCTTCGGCAACGCGATCCCGACGGCGTGCGCCAGACGGCACGACTCACCCATTACAGAACCGGTTCGAACCCGCTCTCCTGGAGCTCCGACTCGATCTCGGCCTGCACGAAGGCATGCTGCGCACAATCGGTCAGCCAGTCCCCAAGCTCTACCGTTTCGCGGCTAAATCGCAACCGACGGACTGCGTTTGCAACGAGCCGAATGTTGCGATGAGTTCGGGACCCTGTCGGCCGTGTGAAAAAGTCCGAAAGGAACAGCGGTCCGCCCGCACCCAGATGATCTCTGCACCCTCTCAGGAAGGCGATGCGCCGCCGCCGGCCAAGAATGTGGTGATAGAAGCCTCTCCCCGCGAAAACGCCGCCATACAGGCCGAGCCCCTCGGGCAGGGCGTCGGGCGGCGCGTCGAGCACCCGCACTAGCAACCGGGTCCGTTCGCAATGCGTACGACATGCGTCCGTCAGTCCCTCGCAGAAGTCGAAGGCGGTAACCGCATACCCGAGCCTGGCCAGCGCGATGGCCTCCCGCCCCCCGCCCGCCCCTGCAACGAGGATGCTGCGGCAACCCGCGAAGTGCGTGCGGACGACCTCCTCCTCCGACGGCCACAGACCGGATCTGTTGTGCTCTTCCGAATCGAACCCCGTCCCGCTGGAGTAGGAAAGGCGGGTGACCGCGTTCAGAGCTTCTGTATCCATCAGCCCCAGGCACAAGGCCTGCAGCGCGGCCCGCGGTCGTGGCGGCAGCCGGACCAGCCGGCGCCAGGCGCGGAGGTAGCGGCGAGCGACCGTGCTGACCTCGTCCATCGTTGCCTTGGATCGGTTTATTCCCCCACACGGCCACTCGACCGTGCAGCGGACCATTCGCATGCCCAAGACCGCAGACGGGAGCGCGCGTCTGGAGTGCTGTGCCGCGCGAAGAGAAAGACGCCTTCGTGGCTGAGCGCCCGACAAACTCTTGGGGGCCACATGCGTCTAGCCCTCGAAGGATCGAGCGCTCAGTGCCTCGCGCCGGCCGCGCGCATGGTCGAGGATGGCCTTGCGCACGGCACCGAGTGCGTCGAACCGTCGTGGATAATCCAGATGATGGTAGATCGGCATGCGAGCCATCCGCGACAGCCGGTCGACGTGGGCGGTCATCACATCCCGAGCCTCGATATCGAGCAGAAAGGCGTTCCGGGACAATTCGACCCACGCCTCTCTCCCACTGACGGACCGAATCATCGGTGCATCGGCCGCACCATCGCCGAGGAAGTAGAGGCCGTGCAGGGGCAGCGGCTCCGGGCAGAAGACCAGGCTGCCGCCGGCCAGAAAGCGCGCCTTCGGACTGAACTGCACCGGAGCGGCCGCCGGCACGTCGACCCCGATGAGTGCCTCCCGGCTGTCGTCCCAGAGACGGATGGAGGGATGGCTCGGGCGTGCCAGGATGACCCCCTCGTCCACCTCGACCTCCAGCCGGTCGTCGGTGAGCAGGCGGTGGCCTGCGAGGGCGAAGCTTGCCGCCAGCGTCGACTTCCCGCGGCCGGACATGCCCACGAAGGCGAGCGCGATGCCGTCCGCCTCCAGGGCAGCGCCGTGGAGCACGATCCGCCCCTGCCGGCTCAGCGCGAGGGGTAGGACTTGATTGATGTACAGGTGCTCGACGGTACTCTCGGTGACACCCGGTACCGGCCAGCAGCGCACCTCGCGACCGTCGGCGGCAATATCGAAATCCGCCAGCCCCGGGAAACGTATCAAATAATCCGCCCCACGGCGGTGAAAGGAGACCCATGGCCTGCCGTCAGGGGATCGCAAAGCATAGAAGGGGGAGGCACAGGCCGGATCCTGGTGCCTTTCTGGCCTAAGCTCGTAGCGAACCAAATGTGGTGTTGGACCGCGTTCGGGATCGGAAATTTGTCAGGGACGTTTGGTCGGTTGGAAATCCTTGCCCTTATTCTCCGTCTCGCGGCCCGATCCGCCTGCCGTCAGCTCGCGGATCGCACCATACGTCGACAGGGTCGGAGAGTGGTACGGACGCCGTGGCAATTGAGCGGTTGGTCCTCGTTTGTGGGTCTTCTGCTTCATGTCGGTCCTCAGCAATAACGCGCACACCTCGATGTCAGGTCCCGGATGGCGTACAAGCGATTAGGTCTCGTTGCTCGAGGGCCCGCGCTCAACCTCCAAGGTTCGCTCCCTGTACCGGTAGAGCCAAGCCGTCAAAGCAATCAGACCATACACGATATCCGCCTCTTCCGCACCGTTGCCCTCAAAGTAGCCGCGGTACGCCAGCCGGAACGTACCCAGGTCCACGTACGGCGCGATTATACTCCAGGCGCCGTCCAGGGTGGATCGAAGCCCGTAACCCATGCGCCTCATGAGTGCTTCGGTGAACGCCCAACCCAGGTGCTCCTTGCCCCGGCGCCAGCGCACCGCATCCGGCAGGCGGTCGACGGTCGCGCGGCGCAGGACCGCCTTCGGCCAGCCGCCGTCGAGCTTCTGTCCCCCGGGCAAGCGCAGGCAAAACTCCACCAGCCGGCGGTCCAGGAAGGGGTCGCGGGGCTCCAGGGCCAGCGCCGACGCCACCCGGTCGTAGCGTTCCCGCCCGACGGTCTGGTAGGGGTGCAGGACCCCCTGGGCCCGCTCTTTGGCATAGTCCGGCAGAAAGCCGGGCGACCCCTGGCTATCGAGGATCGCGAGGCGTTCGGACAACTGGACGGACTCGGCGAAGGCGGGGTGGATCAGCGACTCGCGCACCCGCTGCTCGACGCGCCTGCCCCTGCGGTATTCCGCCGCCAGGCGGCGGACGGAATTGGGAACGAAAGCCGTGCGCGCGCTGTGGTAGAGCCCCTGCCAGGCCGGATAATTCCCGCCCCAAAAACGGTTCTGAAGAACGGCCTCGCGCCACGCCTTCCACCACCGCCCGCGGCGCAGCAGGCGCGCGAGGTGGGTCCCTTCGGCCAGCACGATGTCGCCGCCGATGCCGTCGAGCACCACCTTCACCCCCGCGCGGTGCGCCATCAGGTAGACGGCGCGAGGCAGGGTCATGTGATTGTCGAACGGCTCCTCGAGGTTCCAGGTCAGCTCCTCCAGCTCCGGCATCAGGGCATCGAGCTCGGTGTAGCAGATGGTGTGCGGGGCGATGCCCTCCATCGTCATCGCCGCGTGGATGGCGCGGGTCTCGACGCAGGTCTCCGGGTCTGGCCCGACCGCGGAGAAGGTCAGCAGCGGCCCCCGACCCTGCTCCGCGAGCAGGCCGCGGGCGACGGCGACGACCGATCCCGAGTCCATGCCACCGCTCAGCATGGATCCCACGGGGCCGGCGCTGCGCAGGCGGCAGCGCACCGCCTCGGTGAAGACCTCGAGGAAGGCCTCGGCGTACGCCTCGTCGGAGGGTAGGCGCAGCTCGGGGCCGGGCTCCAGGGTCCAGTAACAGCGCTTGGTGATGCCGCCCGGCGTCACGGTCAGGGAATGGGCGGGCGGCAGGCGGTAGACCTCCTCGAAGAAGGTGCTGGTCTTGTCGATGCCCTCGAGCTCGTTGACCAGGAAGTCGGCGATCCGCCCCTCGTTGATGCGGTAGGGGGTCTGGGGCAGGGTGAGGATCGCACGGGGCTCGGAGGCGAAGGCGAAGAAGCGCCCCGGGCTGTGGTGATAGTAGAGAGGACGCAGGCCGAAGTGGTCGCGGGCACAGAACAGGGCGCGGGTGCGCGGGTCCCAGATGGCGAAGGCGAAATCGCCCAGCAGGCGCTCGAGGCAGGCCGCCCCCCAGGCCAGGTAGGCACGCAGGACGATCTCGGCGTCCCCGGTGTCGGTGGGACGGCTGGGCAGGCCGAGGGCCGACAGCAGCTCGGGGCGGTTGTCGAGCCGGGCATCCGCGGTGATCACACATCCGGAGGCGGGGTCGCGCAGCGGCAGGCGCTCGTGGACCGCCTCGGGGGTCGTTGCCAGGAGGGTGTGTCCCAGCCCCGCGACGCCCTCGTGCCAGATCCCGGTCCCCTCCGGCCCGCGGCGCTCCAGCGGCACCGCCATGCGGGTGAGATCACCCGCGGCGATCGGGGCGCTGTCGGTGTTGAAGAGACCGAAGATGCCGCTCATGGGGGGAGGCGGGAGGTGTCAACCGCTAGGCGTTTGAGGCAGCGTGCGCAACGGCGCCGGGCATCAAGGCGGCATGTGCGAGGGCCAGCCAGGGAAGGGCGCGTGGTCCAGTGGACCCTGCCCCAGGGGTGCCCCCGCGTGCTCCACCCAGGCGTGGGCCTGTAGCGCGCCGTCTTCCTTGCGCACCCCGATGCGAAGCTCCGCGTCGATACCACGTCGCTTGAGAAGCCACCACAGGGCCAGGGACTGTCGCAGACAGGTGGCGCGATAGGCGCCGCGGCTTGCCGCGATGGCGACAAGACGGGCGATGCGCTGGGCCGTGTCCCGTGCCCCGGGTGGCCCGCCCGTGGCTCCAGTCCTCGGAATAGGCGGCGCGCAGCGTTCCAAGAGGGCGCGGCTGCGGTTGAACCCGATCAGCCGCAGGGCGGCGCCGATGGTGGGCAGCAGCAGGAGGATGCTAGCGAGCAGCCGCTGCTCCCAGGGTGCGAGGGCCAGCCACTGCTTAAAGCGTCGCGGCAACGCCTTCATCGACGGTCACCAAACCCGCGTCCGCCAGTTCCCCCACGTGCTTCAGGAGGTCCTCCTCCATGCGGGCAGGGGTGACGTCGAACTCGTCCAGCATCTTCTCGTAAACGGCCCGCAGGCTGCCCTGCTCCTGAAGAAGCTGCCAGATCCGGGTGCCCACCTCATCGAGGCCGAAGTAGCGCTCGCTTACGAGGTCGAGAAGCACCGCCTCGCCCGCGATCTCCTGGAACAGCACCTCGGGGGATATGGTAACGGTGGCCTCAATAGTCGGCTTCATCTTGAGAGCGGATGCATTGCAGTCGACGCGGGTGAAGGCCCGGTCGGGAAGTGTAGGCGAACGTGGGGGCCGTGCCAAGCAAGGCGCTCGAGGAAACGCTGATCCATTGCGTTTCCCTGTCGGGCCACGTCCGGCAGGCGTTCCCGAAGGCCCAGAGCGCTTGAGCATGAGCCCCGCGAGCACACGACCTCTTCAAGCAGAGCCGACTGCGTGCCAGCTTGGCATTGGCTACGCCTTCACTCCAGCGGGTGTCTAAAGTCAATCCTGTCTGGCGGGGCCCCTAAGGCGCCGATCCAGGGTCCGCTTCGTGGCACACATTGACGGCGAAAACCTGATCCCCGCGCCTGTCGTCGCCGTCGACAACGAGACGATTACGTCCACCCAATTTGGCCCTGTAAAGCGCGGCGTCGGCGCGACGCACGAGGGTCTCCGGCTCATGGAATGGCGCGGACTTACTATGGGTGGCCAGACCTGCCGAGGCCGTCATGCGAATGGGCCTGCCCTCAACCACCGCATGGGGAATCTCCGCGATCCGATCGATCAGGCGCTGGGCCATGATCGCTGCGGCGTCGCGACCGGTGGCGGGAAGCACCAGAACGAACTCCTCTCCACCATAACGTCCCAGGATATCGCTGCGGCGGGCGCCCTCGCGAAGCGTATGGGCGACCGAGGTCAACACCTTATCGCCGACCTGATGCCCGAAGGTGTCGTTGACGCCCTTGAAGTGGTCCAGGTCGACAAACACCAGGCTCAGGGGCCATCCACGCTCAACGGCGTGGGTAAACTCCTTTCTCAGCACGGTGTCCAGATGGCGACGATTGAAGATCCCGGTCAGGGAATCCCTTCGCGCCTGCTCCTCGATGGCCCGGGTTTGCGCCTCGAGACGCTCGGCCCTGCGCAGGTTCTCCCTAGCCTCCTCCGCGGTCCGCAAACTATGGAGTAGCAGCAGCTCGGCGGCCTCCTCCAGGACCGCGGCTCGGGTTGGCTCGTCGGCAATCCCGATTCCATAGAGCTCGCTCGCCTCCGGGATGCGGGCGGACACGGCCTCGAGCACACGCCCGAGCGCATTAGAGCCGAGGCCGAGCCAATCCGCTGCCTTAATTCGGGCGGTCTCGATCGCCAGGTGATGATCCCGTGCCAGCCAAGCGTCCGCAATATAGCCGGACAGGGCGATACAATTGCGGAAGGCAGCGCCAGGCTCTCCCTCAGGGATCGGCTCGGATCCATGACTCGCCGCAACCGCCACCCGCAGGGACTCGGGCAAGTCCCAGCGGGCGAGGAGCCAAGCACCGACCTCGGCGTGATCCGTACCGAACCGTCCTCGCTCCGCCGCCACCAGCCGGTCATGCTCGTGGGCGCCATCCTGCGGGACCAGGGAGAGATATTCCTCACCGAGCGCCTGGTCCATCGCGAGGATACCGATGTCCTGCACCAAGGCGGCCAGAAAGGCATTCTCCGGCAAGCCCACCTTCAATTGCCGCCCCAACTCCTCGGCTGCATGGGCGGCGAGTAGCGAGCGGCTCCAGAAGCGCGTGTAGCGACCAGCATGGGTGCCCGCGCTGCCCAGGGCTTGCACCAGGGAGAACCCGAGGGCCAGGCTGATGGCAGCATTGATTCCTAGCACGACGAGGGCGTCCCGAAGGTTGGCCACGTGCCGCCGCCGAGCGTAGAAGGAGGAGTTCGCGATGCGTAGGACGCGCGCCGCCAACCCCGGGTCCCGGGAGATGACCTCGGCCAGCTCGGCGAGCTCCAGGTCGGGACTCCGGGCCAAGCTGAGGATCTGCTCGCAGATTCGCGGTGGACTTGGGAGCGTCCGGCACTTGGAGAGCCTGGTCTCCAGATCAGCATGCATTTCTTATCGCTCTCGCTCCGCGTGAACGCGGCCATTCCCCAGGCCAGTCCCGGCGCGATGCCGCTCCTGCACCGGGATGGCCGACACACCTCGTGCCCCCGTTCGCGTCCGCCACGGCACTGTTGAGGGAGCGCTGACTTGTTGCACTTCCCCTGCGAGCCAAGCAAGGCCCGCCATTTTCGAGGGCCCTAAGCCGTTGAAAATGAAACATCCCGAGACTCGCGCGTCCCGGCGCGCGAGCCGATCGAAAGCAGGGATGGCATGTGATCAGCGTCTTGGGCTCCACGACGGACCCCGTGCTGAGACCCAAACGGGGTGGGCGAGTATACCCCGCGGACGGGCGCACATCTGCGGGCCGTTCCGCGCCACGAGGCGAGCCCGCAATCATCGCCTCCGGAGTGCGCTCTTCGCTCGGGGCTCATTCGTGCGGCGTTCGCGGTCGATCCGCAGTCCAAGGCGCGTTTGTAGCCGATGCCCCAGGGGAGGTCAGGCACCGATGTCTCATCGCAGCGCCCAAGCCCGCCCCCGCGGGGGCCGTCGAAGCGTGAGCGGCGTCGCTGCAGGGCCAGGTTCAGCTTGCCATCATGGGTCCAAAGGCGGCGGTGCACGCGCCCCTCACTCCCGCCCGGCACGGAACGCCGCAACCGAAGGCCTTAGACCGCACCCCTCGCGGATTCGACCAATGTCAGACGCCGTATTGGCCACCGCCGAACCCCTAACCCCCTCCGACATTGCGCGCTTCTGGCCCCTGAACAGTCTGAGCCCGGCGCACCTGTCGGTCGTCTCGCAACACACCGAGGTCAGCCGCCATCGCGCCGGCGACCTGGTACTCAGCGCTGGCTCGGACGACACCTTCGCCTGGTACCTCGGAAGCGGTGCAGTCGGGCTCTGCAACGGGGAACCGACGGGCTCCGTGGTAGACAGTGGCAGCGACCTGGGCCGCTTCCCATTGTCGAACCTGCGGCCACACCGCTGCTCGATCACGGCCCTATCCGAGGTCACCCTGTTTCGCGTCGACAAGACCGTCCTCAGCCGGATCATGACGCGGGACGACAGCCCGCTGCACCAGATCGCGATCTCGCTTCCCGCCAGACAGCTGACGGTCGACCCCCTGTATGCCGGCGTTTTCGAGGATATCGATCGGGGACAGGTCCCTATCCCTTCCTTGCCCAACATCGTGCTTCAGATCTACCGGGTGATCAACGACGAGGACGCGGACGCGCGCAAGATCGCAAGGGTTATCCAGGCGGACCCCGCGATCACCGCCAAGCTGATCTCCACCGCCAATAGCACCTTCTATCGTCGCGCACGAGGCATCGAATCCTGCACCGATGCGGTGGTGCGACTGGGGCCGTCGGCCGTTCGGAACCTGGTGACCGCCTTTGTGATGCGGGGGCTGTTCCAGTCCCGGGTCCCTGTCATACAGCACCACGTCAAGCACCTTTGGGCCCACAGCGCCATGGTGGCAGCGATCAGCTTCAACCTGGCGCGGGCGACCCCGGGCATGAACGCGGACACCGCGCTGCTCGCGGGACTACTGCACGACATCGGCTCACTGTGCGTGCTCGGCTACGCGGAGCGGCACCCTGAGCTCTACAAGAGCACGGAGCAGCTCGCGACGACTATCGCCACCTTTCGCGGCCAGCTCGGCGCGGAGATCCTGCGCCGCTGGGACCTCCCTCAGGCAATTGTCAACGCTGCACGCGACGCGGAGGACTGGCAGCGCAACCCGAAACCCGAGGCCGATTACTCCGACCTGGTCCTCATCTCTCAACTCCACCTCATCGCAGACGAGGAAAGGCTGTGGTCCATGCCGCGCCTTTACGAGGTCCCTGCCTTCCGAAAGATGGCATCCGGGAGGCTAGGCCCGAACCTCAGTCTCATGGTGCTTGATGAGGCCAAACAGTACATCGACGAGACAGCGGGTTGGCTCATGCATTGAGAACAATCACAGAGGGGCGTCAACGCGCCGCCAGCATCGCTCCCATGACGCCAGCCCTTCGGGTGCGGGCCCGCGGGGCCGGTAGCCGAGCCACGGGAATCGAGAAGACGCCCCGATCTCCCGCTGATCGAGCCGGGATTAGATTTTAGCCCAGGGTACGGCGTCGGCCCCAGGCGGAGTGAGAGCAGCGTGGATCTTGCGACATTAATGGGCCTCATGGGGGCGTTGGCCGCCATCATCATCGCCATCCTGATGGGTGGGAGCGCGTTCGTCTTCGTCGATACGCCCAGCCTCATTATCGTGGTGGGGGGGACCTTCGCCATCACGCTAATGAAATTCCCACTCGCCCATACCCTGGGAGCCTTCCACGTCGCCATGAAGGCCTTCGTGCACGAACCTGAACGG
>JBAPYD010000251.1:0-2503 GCA_049284555.1 Chromatiaceae bacterium
GGCGTGCCAGCAAGGCCGCCAGTCAGCGGCGCTGGTTGAGCAAGCCAGAGAACCGCGACTACTTCCGGGGCCCGGCGAATGTGCAGCGGGTGCGCGCCTGGCGGGCCGCCCATCCGCGTTACTGGCAGCGGGCCCGCCCCCAAGCGGGAAGTGCGTTACAAGAAGACTCCTTGGCACAACCCATTGAATCGGCACAGGAATCGCCGACTTTCCCGGATGCTGCGTTACAAGATCTCTTGCGCGCCCAACCCTTTGTTCTGATTGGACTGATCGCCAACTTAACCGGCTCCGCGTTACAAGAGGACATCGCCCAGACCGGCCGCTGGCTCCAACAATTGGGGCGGGACATTCTCACCGGCGGCCAGGCCGCCACCGGAGGCGATGATGCAAAAACGTCTGTTGCTCCCTTCCCGGGTGCGGCGCATCCCCGCCCAGTTCAGCGTGTCCTTCCGGTAAGGCTGCATGATTTCCAAGGGCGGGTCCGGTAACGTGGGAGCCCCGCGTACTGGGTGAGCGGGGGCCCCTCGGGGGTCCTCATCGGTCGCGTCGCTCGTAACGTGGCGCCGTGGCCTGCTGGGCGACGCGACACCGCCTCGCGCACGACCAGCGCCCCGTCGCTGGTCGTGGGGAGATGGGCGAAGGGATGGGGGCGGCGCCTCAGAGGGCGCCGCGCAGCGGGTGCGGACTCAATCCTGGGTGGGCTCGGCGGCCAGGCGCGCCAGGGCTGCGGTGTAGTTCCACGGCATCCAGGCGGCGGGGTCGAGTGCCACTGCGGCTGCATGGCGCAGCAGCGCCACCAGGTAGTCGAAGGGCTCGACCTGGTGGAGCTCTGCGGTATGGATCAGGCTCATGAACAGGTCCCCGACCTGGGCGCCGTTGCGGGTGCGGTAGAAGAGCGCGTTCTTGCGGTGCAGGATTGCCTTCTTGAGCGCCCGCTCGCAGAGGTTGTTGTCCAGCGGTGCGCCGGGCACCCGCAGGAACAGGGTGAGCTTCTGCCAGTGGTTCTGCAGATAGGTGATCGCCTGCCCGAGCCCGGAGTTGGGCTCCACCAAGTGGTCGGCGAACTGCTTGGCCATCCAGTCGTGGAGCGCCTGCATGCGCGGTGCGCTCTCGCGCTGATGCAGCAGCAGACGGGCCTCGGGGGAGAGGCCCTCCTGCTTGGCCTGCTGGTCGGTACGGAACACCGGGCGCAGGGTCTCCAGCACGAAGGCCACCGCCTCGGGGAAGGCCTCATAGACCTCGACGAACTTGCGTCGCCCGTGCGGAATGCAGGAGGCGGTCTGGGTTTCATGGTCCCCGGGGCGATTGCGGGCCAGGGCATCGGACATCTGGATCGGCGTCTGCGGGTCCTGGCGCCGCTCGAGGAGCGCCGCGAGGTGCTCCCCGGCATGACCGGGTCCGGTCTTGAACAGCGCGATAGGGCCGTTGGCCGTCTCGGCCACCACCCCGGAGGTGAAGACCCCGGTGCGCTCGCGCTTGGCCCCCGGGGGCAGCGCCTCGGCGCGGGCCGCGGCGGTGAATTTGAGGATGCGCATGGGGGTGTCATCGTTGTAGAGCACCGTGCCCTCGGCCGCCTGGCGGGCCAGCTCCTCGAGCGCCGGGACCACACGGGGCGCCGCCTGTGCGACCACATCCCACTGGGTGGTCGCCGGCAAGGGGATGGCCAGGGCCTGTTGCAGACGCGCGATGCGATGAAACGGCAGCCCACAACCGTACTTGAGCAGGGCGATCATGGCCGCGGCGGTCTTGGCGCTCAGACGTGGAAACGATTCAGGCGCCGGCGAAGCGGCCCGCACCCAGATGACAGCCCTCGCAGACCTGCTGGTTGCCGACGTACTTGCCGGATACCTCATGCCAACAGGTATTGCCGAACACGGACTCGCCCAGCGCGACCAACTCGCCGAATGCGTCCTGCAGGCGTTCGGTGCGCGACGACGGCTGGAAGTAGGACGCACCTTCAGCCAGCGCTCGGCCGGCCGGGGACGCAATCGGGTGCGGACGCCGATGCGTCAAAGCACTGGAGCCGCCAGACGCGACAGGTTGACGCCGAAGCGCCACCAGAAGGGCTTGTCCAGGAGTGCAGAGGGATCGAGGGGCTCCGCGTGGGCGAAGTCCTGCTCGAACATGCGCTCCATCTCCTTGGCAAAGGTCCCGTCGACGATCACGGCGGTGACCTCGAAGTTCAGCCGAAACGAGCGATTGTCGAAGTTTGCCGTTCCGACGGTCGAAACGTCGTCGTCGACGAGCATGACCTTCTCGTGCAGGAAACCGGGCTTGTAGGCGTAGAAGCGGATGCCGAGTCCGCGCAGCTGGCCGATGGAGTGGAAGGCGGCCAAGTACACAGGCAGGCTGTCGCCCTTGCCGGGGATGATGATGCGTACATCGACGCCGCGCAGCGCGGCCAGCTCCAGGGCCTTCATGACCGCCTCGTCGGGCACGAAGTAGGGGGCCGACAGCCAGATCCGCTGCTTGGCGGAGTTCAACGCCGTCACGAACATCAAGC
>JBAPYD010000252.1:0-7532 GCA_049284555.1 Chromatiaceae bacterium
GCGCGAGGGACAGATTGTAGGCGGCGTCCTCCTGGGTCGGGTCGGCGCTCAGGACCTGCTCATAGGCGGCGACGGCGCCTGCGAAATCGCCGAGCTGGAAGCGGGAATTCCCCAGGTTGTATCGGGCCGCCTCGGCGTTTGAGCCATGATCCGCGTGCTCGAAGGCCCGGGCGGCTTCCTCGTAGCGCCCGGCGCGGTAGAGGGCAACGCCCCGGCGGTAGGGGTCCTGGAAGGTGTCCGCCGCCGCGACGTAATCACCCGCCCGGAGGCGGTCGAAGGCCTCCTGCTCGCTGTTCTTGAAGAGTCCGGCCTGGGCGGCCGTCGTCATGAGCCCAAGAACGACCGCCAGACCGGTCAGCCATCGCGTCATTTCGCCGACCTCCGGCGGGGCCGGCCCCGGAACTGGGGAATGAGCAGGCCGACGACCGCGAGCACGGGGATCCAGTAGCGCTCGTTCCAGAGGCGGGTGCGCTCGTCCCCCGCCTCGGGCGGGAGACGCACCACCGCGGCCGCCTTGAGGATCGCCTTGGTGTCGCCCTCGCGATAGTCGGCCAGCCGATAGGTCCCTCCGCCCGCCTCGGCGAGGGACTCGAGCAGGGGCTCGTTGAGGGTCGACACGACGGGCGCCCCGGTCCGATCCAGCACCCAGCCGCCCCGAGGGGCGGGCACTCGTCCGCCAGACTCGGTGCCGATGCCGAGCACGTGCAGGCGGACCCCCTTCTCGGCCAGCTTGCGGACCCGCTCGACCAGGTCCGGCTCGTCGAAGTCCCCGTCGGAGATGAGCAGGATGGACCGCGCGCTGTCCTCCGGGAGCCCGGCGAACAGGGCCTCGGCCCGGTCGAGCGCCATTCCGACGCGACTGCCCTGGAGGCTCACCAGATCGGTGGACAGGGCCGGCAGGGAATTCAGGATGGTGTAGGTGTCCTCGGTGATCGGGGACATCACCAGGGGCACGGAGGCGAAGGAGATGAGGCCGAGCCGCACGGTCCGGTTCTGCATGATCAGGTCCTGGATCTCCTGGCGGGCGCGTCCAAGGCGGCTCGGGGCGACGTCGTCCACCTCCATCGACCGGGATATATCGAGCAGGACCAAGAGGTTGTTACCAGGATGAAACAGCCGAACATCGGTGGCGTCCCAGCGCGGGCCCGCCATCGCTGCCAACAGCAGGGCCCACAGAAGGGACCAGCGAAGGAATCGGCCCCAACGCTCGTGGGTCTGGAGGTCTCGGGTCCCCGTCAGGTGGGGCAGCAGGTGGGGGTCCGCGTAACGATGGACGGGCCCCTTGGCGGCCCGGGCCGCGCTGACGATCAGCCACGCGGCGACGGGTAGGATCGCGAGCAGGCCCCAGAACCAGGCGGGTTGGGCGAAGTGGAAGCCGGCCTCAGGCACCGCTGGCACCCCGCACGAAGCGCTTGCGCCCCTCCGGAAAGAGTCCGAGCCCCAGGAGGGCCAACAGGGCCACCGCGAGGGGCCACCGGAACAGCGGGTCCGGCAGGAAGGCGGTGCGCGCCTCCGCCTGGGTCTTCTCGAGCTGACCCACCCGCTGGGAGATCTCCTCCAGCGCGCTGGTGTCCGTCGCGCGGAAATACGCCCCGCCAGTGACCTGGGCGACCTCCTGAAGGGTGTCCTCGTTCATGGTAAGGTCGTCCCTGTACTTGACCTGCCCGTCCTCGTAGATGGGAATCTTGTCCTGCTTGCTGCCCACGCCGATGACGTAGATCCGAACGCCAGCCATACGCGCCAGGCGGGCCGCCTCCACGGGGGCAAAGTTCCCGTGGGTGCTGTCCCCATCCGCGATCAGGATCATGACCCTGGATTGAGGTGGACGCTCGCGGAGCTTCTTGACCCCCAGGGCAATGGCATCGCCCAGCGCCGTCCCCTGACCGGCGATGCTCGAGACCACGCCCTCCAGCAGTTGATGCACCGCGTTGCGGTCCATGGAGAGGGGCGAGAGCACGAAGGCCTGACTGCCGAAGACGATGAGCCCGATGCGGTCCCCTTCCCGCGAGTCGATGAAGCGCCCCATGACCCCCTTGACGACCTGCATGCGCGTGACCTGGCGCCCGCCCACGGTGAAGTCCAAGGCATCCATGGAGTGGGAGGCATCGACGGTGAGCATCAGGTCGTAGCCCGGGGTGCTCACCTCCGTGTAGGGGGTGAGCCATTGGGGCCGCATCAGTGCCAGAACCAGGCCGATCCACAGGAGCCCGAGCAGGGACTTGTGGATCCAGCCCCCGAGCTGGCGGCGTAGCCGACGCGTCTGGTAGGCGGCCTGCAGGTCATGCAGCCGAGGGTGGAGCAGGGTATGACGCTGTCCCTCGAGCTGGTCCTCCTCATGGCTCCCGGGTCGCGGCCAGAGGTAGGGCAGGAGCAGCGGCAGGGGCAGTAGAACGGCGGCCCAGGGCCAAGCGAACTCAAACATGGCGTCTCTCAGGCACCGGTTGCCTCGCCCCGGGCGGAGCGTCCCCAGGGGAAGAGGTCCGCGATCCGACCCATGGCCCAGCGCCCCTTCCCGGTCGCTGGCTTGGGGGTCGGGGCGGAGACCCAGGCGTAGGCCGCATCGATGAGGGCCAGCAAGTCCTCGCCGCCCCGGGTGCCGGGCGGAGAATAGGGGGCGGTGAGAAGGATCTGGCCTCGCGCCTCCCAGGGGAAGCCCGCGGGGTCCTTGGCGGCGAGCCAGGAGAGCCAGTCCTCGCCGTTGAGTCCGGCGCAAGCGTCTCGTCCCCAGCGTGCCATGGCGATGCGCCGCAGCAGCTCGGACAGCTCGCCGACCGTGGTCTTCGCCTCCTGACCCTCCCGGGCGCGTCGGCGCAAGGCACGTAGCTGGGCGGCCGCGTCCCAGCGCCAGGTCCCCAGCGTGATGCCGGGAATGGGAACCCGCAGCCGCAGGATGGTGCGCCAGTGATAGGCGGCGAAGGCAAGCGCCGCGAGGGCGGCAAGGAGCAGCCACCAGCCGGGCGCGAGGGGCCACCAGGGGACACCCTCGATGCCCCGGATATCCCGCAGTTGGTCGAGTCCTGGCTGCATCATACGACCCGCTTCTTCGCCCGCTGTTCCAGGGCGTGGATCAGGCTCAAGTGGATCTCGTGGTCGGTGCACACCGGCATCAGGATGATGTGCAACCGGTGGGCCATGGCCTGGAGCAGGTCGCGGCGGGCCTCCCAGGCGCTACGGTAGGCCCGGTGGGCCTGGGGGTCGTCGGTGTCGATCTCGATGAGGGTTCCATCCGTCCCCGTGAAGGTGGCCACTCCCATGGAGGGGATCTCCCAGTCGGCCGGGTCGTCCACCGGGAGCAGGACCACGGAGTTGCGCTGGATCAGCCCGCCGAGCAGCCGCTCCAGGCTCATGGCGTCCCGGTTGAGATCCGCGATCACGAATACCAGGGAGCCGGTGGGCAGGCCCGAGGTGGCCCGCCGCAGGGCCTCCTCCAGGCAATCGATGGATCGGTCATGCTCGGTGGCCGGCTCCGTGAGGGTTCGCAGTAGCTGCCACAGGGCGCGTCGGCCCCGGGAGGGTCGGAAGTGCTGGAGTCCCGCCTTCGGGTCCCCGAAGACCAGGCCGCCGACGCGGTCATTGAGGCGACTGGCGGCCCAGCCGATCAGGGCGGCGGTGCGCGCCGCCTGAACCGATTTGAAGGTCCCGCGGGTGCCGAAGGCCATGTGCGGTCCCCGGTCCACGCACAGCACCACACTGCGCTCCCGCTCCTCGCGGAACAGCTTCATGTGAGGGCGGTTGGTGCGGGCCGTGACCTTCCAGTCCATGTAGCGGATGTCGTCTCCCTCCCGGTATTCGCGCACCTCCTCGAAGTTGACCCCGGCGCCCCGGAACACGGAGGCGTAGAGGCCGGCAAAGGTGGAATTGACCAGATGGTGGGAGGGCAGGCCCAGCGTGTGGGCCTGGTGACGCAGCTCCAGAAGGTCGTCGAGTCGGGGATAGAGGCTCATGGCGGGGCCTTACTGAGGCCCTATGACGGAAAGGACAGGATTCACGGGCGATGGTTCCGGCAAACTGGCGAACCTCCGGCCCGGCTCAGGGGATGGCCACCAGATTGAGCAGCCGGTTGACGAACTCATCGGTGGTGATGCCCTCTGCCTCCGCCTCGAAGGTCAGGAGCAGGCGATGACGCAGGATCTCCGGGGCCACCGCCTGGATGTGATGGGGGGCGACGAACTGGTCTCCGTCCAGCCAGGCGCGAGCCCGCGCGCAGCGGGCGAGCCCGATACTGGCCCGGGGGGAGGCGCCGAAGCGGCACCAGCGGCCGAGATCCGTGTCGTAGAGCTTGGGGTTGCGGGTGGCCTGGACCAGATCGACGATGTAGTTGTGCAGCTTGGGATCCAGGTACAGGTTGGCCACGTCCCTGCGCATGGCGAACAGCTCCGCCTGGGTCAGCTGCTTGACGGGCGCGGCATAGTTCTGCTTCTGCTGCTGGCTGTCGAGCTCGAGGATCTTGAGCTCGTCGTCGCGGGTCGGGTAGGTGACCACCGCCTCCATCAGGAACCGGTCGAGCTGGGCCTCGGGCAGGTGATAGGTGCCCTCCTGCTCGACCGGGTTCTGGGTCGCCAGCACCATGAAGAGCCTCGGCAGGGGATAGGTCCGTTGACCCACCGTGATCTGGTGCTCGGCCATGGCCTCCAGCAGGGCCGACTGGACCTTCGCCGGGGCCCGGTTCACCTCGTCGGCGAGCAGGATATTGTGGAACAGGGGCCCCTGACGGAACTCGAACTCGCCCTTTTCGTGGCGGTAGATGTCGGTGCCGATGAGATCGGAGGGGAGCAGATCCGGGGTGAACTGGACGCGGTGAAAATCGCCCTCGAGGGACTCGGCCAGCGCCTTGACGGCGGTGGTCTTGGCCAGTCCGGGCATGCCCTCCACCAGCAAGTGGCCATCGCTCAGCAGGCAGATGAGCATGCTGTCGATGAACTGCTGCTGGCCGATGATGCGGGCGGCGATGTGGTCGCGTACGGGTTTTAGGTCGGCAGGCGTCATGCTGGACTGATACGGCTCGAGTGCTTGGGGGGATAGCCCCTCTGGGGGGCCTTGAGGATGTGCCGCCGAAACGGGGCCCGGCGAGTTCTAGCCGGCTATGCTCGGGCTTTTCCCCGCCGAGCGCAAGCCTATTGCCCGTTCGAGTAATACATTCTTGCCCCAGAAATGTATTGTTTTATCAGTACATTCGAACGTATCGATTGACCCGGCGCCGACGAGGCTGGCCGGGCGACTGACGCCCTGTTCCGCGCGAGGCGCAAGGGACAAGCGCCGCGCGGGTCGTGGTGTCTGGGTCGGGCGGCGCTCGGGCTGGCTCGGGGCGTCGGAGAACGCCAGCCGATCCTGGCTAGCCCCTTGTCCTGGCGGGCGTTTTTCGAGGCGACCAAAAACTGACCAATCTGAATCCGGGCCAGTAACCGTGCAGCCCCGGGGCGCCTCCGCAACGCTTGCCCACAGAGTTATCCACAGGATTTGTTGGTAGCTCGAAAACCCTCTTTGGTCTTACCGTGTTACCGTACGGTTTCCATAGTCTATCAAGAAAAAAATCCTAATTTATTGTAGTTAAATGTATTTATTTCGAAGTAGGCGTCATGGGCCTGTTTTCCGCTCCAAGATGATCCAGCACCAGCGCGCGTGCTCGCCGCTCGGCATATACTCTGCGCCCCGTCGGTTATCCCCAGCCGGACCTGGGACCACCCTGCCGATTTCAGCGTCTCCCGGAGCACCTCGACCGTGATCGAGAACCTAAGAAACATCGCCATCATCGCCCACGTGGACCACGGCAAGACCACCCTCGTGGACAAGCTGCTGGAGCAGTCTGGAACCCTCGGGGAACGATTCGGCCCGGTCGAGCGGGTCATGGACTCCAACGACCAGGAGCGGGAGCGCGGGATCACCATCCTCGCCAAGAACACGGCCCTGCGCGTGAAACTGCACGGTCGGGACTATCGGGTCAACATCGTCGATACCCCGGGTCACGCGGACTTCGGCGGCGAGGTGGAGCGGGTGCTCTCCATGGTGGATTCGGTGCTGCTCCTGGTGGATGCCCAGGAGGGGCCCATGCCCCAGACCCGGTTCGTGACCTCCAAGGCCTTCCAGCACGGGCTGCGCCCGATCGTGGTCGTCAACAAGATCGACAAGCCGAGCGCCCGTCCCGATTGGGTCATCGACCAGGTCTTCGAGCTGTTCGATCGGCTGGGGGCCACCGACGAGCAGCTCGACTTCCCCATCGTCTATGCCTCGGCGATCAACGGCTACGCGGGCCTCTCGGACGATGTCCGCGAGGGGGACATGACGCCGTTGTTCGAGGCCATCGTGGAGCATTGCCCGGCGCCCGAGGTGGATCCCGACTCCCCCTTCCAGATGCAGATCTCGACCCTGGACTACTCGAGCTTCGTCGGGGCGATCGGGGTGGGACGGATCCGTCACGGCAGCGTGCGGCCCAATCAGCAGGTGGTGGTGGTCAAGTCGGACGGTACCCGGCACAAGGGAAAGGTGGGCCTGGTGTACGGCTATCTCGGCCTGAGCCGATACGAGGTGCCCCAGGCGACCGCGGGGGACATCGTGGCCATCACGGGTCTGGAGTCCCCCAACGTCTCCGATACCCTCTGCGACCCGGAGCACGTGGAGGCCTTGCCGCCCTTGGCGGTCGACGAGCCGACGGTGGCTATGACCTTCCAGGTCAACACCTCGCCCTTCGCCGGACGGGACGGCAAGTATCTGACCTCCCGTCAGCTCAAGGAGCGCCTGGAGCGGGAGCTGATCCACAATGTGGCCCTGCGGGTGGAGGAGGGGACGGACCCCGAGAAGTTCCGGGTGTCGGGGCGCGGGGAGCTGCACCTCTCGGTGCTCCTGGAGACCATGCGCCGGGAAGGTTATGAGCTGGCGGTCTCTCGGCCCGAGGTCATCTTCCGGGAGGTCGATGGGGTGATCTGCGAGCCCTATGAGCTGCTCACGGTGGATCTGGAGGAGACCTCCCAAGGGGCCATCATGCAGGCCCTGGGGGAGCGCAGAGGGGAGCTCAAGGACATGGTCCCGGACGGCAAGGGACGGGTCCGCCTCGATTATGAGATCCCGTCCCGGGGGCTGATTGGCTTCCAGACGGAATTCATGTCGCTCACCTCCGGCACGGGGCTCAAGTACCACGTCTTCGACCATTACGGCCCCGCGAACCCCGGAGGCATCGCGCCCCGCCGCAACGGGGCCATGATCGCCAACAGCCAGGGCAAGGTCCTGGCCTATGCCCTCTTCAACCTCCAGGAGCGGGGGCGGATGCTGGTTGCCCCCGGGGATGAGGTCTACGAGGGCCAGGTGGTGGGCATCCATTCCCGGGACAACGACCTGGTGGTCAACCCCCTGAAGGCCAAGCAGCTCACCAATATCCGCGCCGCGGGGTCGGATGAGAACATCCTGCTCACCCCCCCGATCCGCTTCACCCTGGAGCAGGCCCTGGAGTTCATCGAGCACGACGAGCTGGTGGAGATCACCCCGAGCTCCATCCGCATCCGCAAGCGTTTCCTCAAGGAGCACGAGCGCAAGCGGGCGGG
>JBAPYD010000253.1:0-18697 GCA_049284555.1 Chromatiaceae bacterium
CGTATCCGCGATCAGCATCAACGGCACCGCCTCCCCACGGGAGACGGCGTCCCAGTCCGCCAGGTCGGGGATCGGAGCCACCACGTCCAGGAGGAGGTCCACCCGCCCGCTCTGCCGGTCCAGGCCCTTCTGCAAGACCTGGAACGGGCTGGTGCGGCTGTAGTCGTCCAGCTCCCAGGCGGGCTCGCCCTTGACGGTCGGCGCTGCTGACGCCAGGGGTCCGTACTCCCTGAGGAGGTTCTCCAGGGCCTGGACGCGGCGGGTGAGTCCCTCGAGCCGCGCTTCGAGGCCATCGATTCGGGTCAGGGGATCGATCTCGTCCGACGCGAGCGGGCCCCCCGCCGCCAGCAGGGGGAGCAGCCACGCGGCCCAGCGGGCGTGCTCAGGCACCAAAGCGGGTCACCTCGCTCGGGTCCGGCGTGCGTCCCTCGATGAGCTCGCAGAGGACATACCAGATCGCGTCCGCGCTGGGGGGGCACCCGGGGACGAAGACGTCCACGTCCACGCAGCCATGGACGGGGCGGACCTGGGGGAACAGGGCGGGGACGCTGACACTGGGGATCACCGGGTGCTCGGCGACGTTCTCGCGGTAGGCGCGGTCCATCACCGCGTCCAGCTTGAACTGATTGCGCATGGCGGGGACATTGCCGTTGACGGCGCAGTCCCCCAGGCTGATCAGGAGCCTGCAATGCCTGCGGAAGTCCTGCGCCTTGTGCAGATCCTCCTCGGAGCTGATGGAGCCCTCGAGGATACCGACGTCCACCTGGTCGGGCAGGGTCTTGGTGTCCACCAGGGGGCTGTAGACGATGTCCACCCGCTGCACCAGCTCCACCAGGCGCTGATCCAGGTCGAGGAAGGACATGTGGCAGCCGGAGCAGCCGTCGAGCCAGGCGGTGGCGACCGTGATCCTGGGCTCACTCATCGGACGTGCGCTCATTGGGGATGTCTCCGGCGGGCCAGGATGGGGAGGAATCGCTGATCTTTGACCATCTCCCCGGCGGAAGTGCCCTGCTTCACGAGGGCGCCGGTGGGGCAGACCTGGACGCACTTGCCGCAGCCCGTGCAGGTCTCGCTCTCCCCCCAGGGGCGGGCAAGGTCGGTGATGACCCGGCAATCGCTGCCGCGGCCCATGACGTCCCAGGTATGTGCACCCTCGATCTCGTCGCACACCCGTACGCAGCGGGTGCAGAGGACACAGCGGTTGTGGTCCACGCGAAACATCTCGTGGGAGCTGTCCACCTCGTAGCGGGACTGGCGGTAGGGGACCCGCACGTGATCGACGCCGCATCGCTGCGCGAGCATCTGGAGCTCGCAGTGGCCGTTGGAGACGCACACCGAGCAGACGTGGTTACGCTCGGCGAACAGGAGCTCGACCAGGGTGCGGCGGTAGCGCCGGAGCCGCTCGCTGTCGGTGGTGACCTGCATGCCCTCCGCGACCCGGGTGGAGCAGGCGGCCGAGAGCCGGCCCTGGCCGGCGATCTCGACCACGCAGAGCCGGCAGGCCCCCCAGATGCTCAGGCCCTGCAGGTAGCAGAGGCTCGGGATGGGGATCTTGTTCTCCCGGCATACCTCGATGATGGTCTCGTCCTCGCGGGCGGAGAGATCCTTGCCGTCGATGCTCAGGGTGACGACACGGATGTTTGGCTGGGGGGTGGGCAGGGGCATGTCGACTCCAAGGGCTCGGGTTTTGGCTTCCCAATGGCTCGCGTCTTCGAGTGGTCTACCGCGGGCCTCGAACGATTGATATCCACTGTGGCTTTCGGCTCAGACCCTAACATGCCCCCTGGCTCGCCGGGCTTGGGTCAGCCAGAGCCCGACAGCTTGCGCTCGTACTCGTCACGGAAGTGGCGCAGGGTGGAGAGCACCGGGTTGGGGGCGGTCTGCCCGAGCCCGCAGAGGCTGGTGGCCTGTACGACCTCGCACAGCTCCTCCAACAGCTTCAGATCCTTGTGAGTGCCACGGGATTGGGCAATGGTGTCGAGCAGGCCGTGCATCTGCTGGGTGCCGGTGCGGCAGGGGATGCACTTGCCGCAGGACTCGGACATGCAGAACTCCATGAAGTAGCGGGCCACGTCCACCATATCGGCGGTCTCGTCCATGACGATCATGCCCCCGGAGCCCATCATGGTCCCGAGGGTCTTCAGGCTGTCGTAGTCCACCGGGATGTCGAGGTGCTGCGACGGGAGGCAGCCCCCCGAGGGGCCGCCGGTCTGCACCGCCTTGAAGGCCCTCCCGTCCGGGATGCCGCCGCCGATCACCTCGATGATGTCCCTCAGGGTGGTGCCCATGGGGACCTCGATGAGCCCCGTGTTCTGGATGGTCCCCGCGAGGGCGAAGACCTTGGTCCCCTTGGACGTCTCGGTCCCGATGGAGGCGAGCCACTCGCCCCCGTTGCGGATGATCGGGGTGATGTTGGCGAAGGTCTCCACGTTGTTGATCAGGGTGGGGTGGCCCCAGAGCCCGGCCTCGGCAGGATAGGGGGGGCGGGGGCGCGGCTGACCGCGCAGGCCCTCGATGGAGGCCATGAGGGCGGTCTCCTCGCCGCACACGAAGGCCCCGGCGCCCAGGCGCACCTCCACCTCGAAGCTGAACTGGGTCTCACCGATGTTGTTGCCCATGAACCCCGATCGCTTGGCCTTGCGGATGGCGGTCTGGACCCGCTCGACGGCCAGGGGATACTCGGCGCGGACATAGACGTAGCCCTTGTTGGCGCCCACCGCGTAGGCGGCGATGGCCATCCCCTCCAGCACGCGATGGGGGTCGGACTCCAGGATGGCGCGATCCATGAAGGCGCCCGGATCCCCCTCGTCGGCGTTGCAGATCACGTACTTCTGATCCGCCGGCATCTTGGCGACCGTGGACCACTTGAGGCCCGTGGGATAGCCGCCGCCGCCGCGACCGCGCAGGCCGCTCGTGGTGATCTCTTCCAGCACGTCGGCCGGGGTCATCTCGCTCAGGGCCTGGATGAGGGCCGAGTAGCCCCCGACGGCCACATAGCCCTTGAAGCTGTCCGGGTCGATGACCCCCGCGTTCTCCAGGACGATCCGCTGCTGGCGGGCGAAGAAGGGGAGATCCGTGGGACAGCGCAGGCGCTCCACCGGTGCCCCGCAGACGCTCGCCATGATGTCCGCGGCGTCCGATGGGGCCACGTCCCGATAGAGCACCGAGCCCGTCAGGTCACAGTCCCTATCGGCGACTGCTACCAGGGGGCCGGCGGAGCACAGGCCCATGCAGCCGACCCCCTTGACCCGGCAGGTGCCGTCCCCGTCGCCGCACGCCTTGGTGAGTGCCTCGAGCACGGGCAGGGCCCCGGAGGACTGGCAGCTCGCGGCCATGCACACGCGCACCTCGCGCTCGACGCTGGCCTCGGCGGCCCGGAACTCCTCTGCCTTCTCGGCGAGATCGTCCAGATTCATATCAATCCAGCCCCCCGAGCTTGGAGATCAGGTCCTCTCCGGTCTGCTTCCCGATCACGTCGCCGTCCACGACCACGGCGGGGGCCAAGCCGCATGCCCCGACGCAGCGGGCCGTCAGCACCGAGAGGCGGTCGTCCTCGGTGGTCTCGCCGGGGTTGACCCCGAAGTGCCCCTCGATCGCCTCCACCAGGCCCCCGGCGCCCTTGATGTAGCAGGCGGTACCCGTGCACACCACGCAGGCATGGCGGCCCTTGGGCTTGAGCATGAAGAGGTGGTAGAAGGTCGCCACCCCGAAGACCTTCGAGAGCGGGAGGTCCAGGGAGGCGGCGACGAAGCGCAGGGAGGCCTCGTCCAGGAAGCCGAAGGCGTCCTGGATGCTGTGCAGGGTCTCGATCAGGGCGTGACCCGCGTAGCCATTGCGGCGCATGGTCGCGTTGACGAGCTTCCAGCGCTTGTCGCTGCCGGGCAGCGGGGGGCGGGATTGTTGCGTGGCCATGTCCCCTCCCGAAGGCGACGCGTCTTTCAATCACTGGGGAGCGAAAGGGGCCGCGCCCGCCCTAGGGACCTATCTGGGCAAGCACGGCAAGGCAGAGACTACCTTGCGACCGGGTCTTAATCCAGACGTCAGTCGCGGGGTTATGGGCAGCCCGGCCTCGACCCTCGTGACTCGCCACTCGCCACTCCACACAAAGAAACCCCGAAGTCCGGGGGGAGGAGCTTCGGGGTAATCGCTTCCCAGCTTGGGGTTGCCGGGAAGGGGAGCCGCTTGGGGGGAAGCGACTCCTTGCTTTGCGTTTCCTGGTGAATCAGAGCATAGCAGGTGGAAATAGTTCCGTGGGTGGCGTGCGACGGGACCGATTTTTCCTCAATGGGCCTGGTCCCAGTTGTCGCCGATGCCGACGTCCACGACCAGTGGCACGGCGAGGTCCGCTGCCGACTCCATCTCGGCCCGGATGCGGCCGGCGGCCGCCTCGAGGGCGTCCTCAGAGACCTCGAAGACCAGCTCGTCATGGACCTGCATGATCATCCGAACCGGCGGTCCATCGGTCTCGATCCATCGGTCGACGGCGATCATGGCGCGCTTGATGATGTCGGCGGCACTACCCTGCATGGGGGCGTTGATGGCGGTCCGCTCGGCGGCAGCCCGTCTTCCCTGGTTGCTGTGGTCGATGTCCGTGAGATACAGCCGACGGCCGAACAGGGTCTCCACATAGCGGTTGGCCCTGGCCTCGGCGCGGATGCGGTCCATGAAGGCGCGCACGCCCGGGTAACGGCTGAAGTAGAGGTCCACGTACGCCTGGGCGGCGCCACGGTCGATCCCGAGCTGACGGGCCAGCCCGAAGGCGGACATGCCATAGATGAGGCCGAAGTTGATGGCCTTGGCCGAGCGTCGCTGCTCTCCGGTCACGGCCTCGGGCGGGATGCCGAGCACCTCGGCGGCGGTGGCCCGGTGGATGTCCTGGCCGCTTGCGAAGGCGGCGAGCAGGCGCTCGTCGCCGGAGAGGTGGGCCATGATCCGCAGCTCGATCTGGGAGTAGTCCGCGGCCAGGATCCGGTGCCCGGACTCGGCGACGAAGGCCCGGCGGATGCGCCGGCCCTCCTCCGTGCGCACGGGGATGTTCTGGAGGTTGGGGTCCGAGGAGGACAGCCGCCCGGTGGCGGCCACCGCCTGATGATAGGAGGTATGGACCCGTCCCGTGTCCGGATTGATCATCTGGCGGAGCTTTTCCGTGTAGGTGGATCGGAGCTTGGCGAGGCCCCGGTGCTCCAGGATCAGGCGGGGAAGGGCATGACCCTCCTCGGCGAGCTGCTCCAGGACCGATTCCGCGGTGGACGGGGCCCCCGTGGGGGTCCGGGCCACCACCGGCAGCTCGAGCTCATCGAAGAAGATCGCGCCGATCTGCTTGGGGGAGCCCAGGTTGAAGCGGCGCCCCGCGGTCGCGTACGCCTGCTCCTCCAGGGCGTGGATGCGCCGGGCGAGCTCGTGGCTCTGCTCCTCGAGCAGGTGGGGGTCGATCCGCACACCCGTGCGCTCCATGCGCGAGAGCACCGGCACCAGGGGGACCTCGATCTCGGTGTAGAGTCGGGCGAGCGTGCCCGTCTCCCCGAGCCGCGGCCACAGGGTCCGGTGCAGTCGCAGGGTCACGTCCGCGTCCTCGGCGGCGTAGTGGCCCGCGGGCTCCACCGCGATCTGATCGAAGCGCAGCTGCTTGGCCCCCTTGCCGGCCACGTCCTCGAAGTGGACCGTGTCGTAGTCCAGATACTTCTTCGCCAGGGAGTCCATGTCGTGGCGGCTGGCGGTGCTGTCGAGCACATAGCTCTCAAGCATGGTGTCGTGGGCGATGCCGCGCAGATCCACCCCGTGGCGGGCCAGCACGCTCATGTCGTACTTGAGGTTCTGACCGACCTTGGGGCGTTGAGGATCCTCCAGCAGGGGGCGCAGCTGCCCCAGCACCCACTCCCTGGGGAGCTGCTCCGGGGCGTCCGGGTAGGCGTGCGCCAAGGGCACGTAGGCTGCCTCCCCCGGCTCCACGGCGAAGGAGACGCCCACGAGCTCGGCGCGCATGTAATCGAGGTCCGTGGTCTCGGTGTCGACCGCGAAGAGCTCCGCGGACGCGAGCCGTTGGAGCCAGTCCTCGAACGCCGCCTCCGTCAGGACGAGATCGTAGCTGGCCGCCGCTCGGGTCGCCGCCGGTCCGCCTCCCGACCCGTCCCCACCCTCGGGCCCATCCAGGGTCGCCAGGAGTCGCTTGGACTCGATGCGCCGATACCAACCCCGCAGGGTCTCGATGTCCGGCGGGGTCGGTCGCAGGTCCGTGGGTCCGAAGTCCAGCGGGACGTCCCGCCGAATCGTGGTGAGCTCCCGGGAGAGCGGGAGCTGGTCCAGCACCGACCTCAGGTTCTCCCCCACCTTTCCCCCGACCCGATCCGCCTGGGCGATGACCCCGTCCAGGTCCCCGAAGTCGTTGATCCACTTGGCGGCGGTCTTGGGTCCGCATTTGGGCACACCGGGGACGTTGTCCACGCTGTCACCCATCAGGCTCAGATAGTCCACGATGCGCTCCGGGGGCACGCCGAACTTCTCGATCACGCCGGCGCGGTCCAAAATGGTGTCGGTCATGGTGTTGACCAGGGTCACGTGGTCCCCAACCAGCTGGGCCATGTCCTTGTCCCCGGTTGAGACGAGGGTGTGGAGTCCGTCGGCCGCCGCGCGGGTGGCCAGGGTGCCGATGACGTCGTCGGCCTCCACGTCCGGGATCACCAAGAGAGGCAGCCCCATGGCGCGGATGATCTCTTGCAGCGGGGCGAGCTGCTCCCGCAGGTCATCGGGCATGGGCGGGCGGTTGGCCTTGTACCGCGGATAGAGGTCGTCCCGGAAAGTCTTGCCCGGGGCGTCGAAGACGACCGCCATGTAGTCCGGCCGATGCGCCTCGATCAGCTTCCGGAGCATGGCGAGGACGCCCACCAGTGCGCCC
The DNA here is from genome assembly GCA_049284555.1 of Chromatiaceae bacterium. Taxonomy (GTDB): domain Bacteria; phylum Pseudomonadota; class Gammaproteobacteria; order Chromatiales; family Chromatiaceae; genus Thiodictyon. Next base: position 6,893 of record JBAPYD010000253.1, read on the forward strand.
GTGGCCTCCCCCCTGGAGTTGCTGAGCTTGGGCAGGGCGTGATAGGCCCGGAAGAGATAGCCGGAGCCGTCCACCAGGATCAGGGGGTACGTGGTGGCCATGGGGGTTCCTCCGCTCGGGTCACAGGTCGCAACCCTAGCACGGGGGCTCCCACCGCCCCAGCCGTTTCGCGGATCGGCCCGAAACGGAGCTCGAGTCGCCCGCCGGCCCGGCGGATTGCCCGGGGATACGAGCAAAACGGCCCCGCCTGCGCTGATTGTTGCTCGAGTCGTCATTCCGGCCGCGATCTTTAGCATTCCGTCGGTGGTTTCCGGCGCGTCCGGTCAAATCAAGAACCATGCGACAACCCCGGGCCGGGTCCGCGCCTACCATCGTCGACGGTGCCCCGACCGCTTGCGGGACTGAGAGGCGATGCGCTGGTTTTCGATTGCGACGATTACAGCTACGCTTGCCGCCTGTAGCAGCATCGAGGGCGCCAGGGCGGAGGAGTCGGGAGCGCCTGGACATGTGGCGGCCTTCCCTTCCAACCCAAGCCAGGTCCGCACCTCGGACCCCCGGCTGGTGATCGCGGACGCGATCTTCGATCCCAAGACCCGCCGACTGACCATCTACGGTGCGAACTTCGGGTCTCACCGGCTACCGACGGTGCGGCTTGGTGCCGAGTACCTGGTGCTGAGATCGGCCAGCAACGATTTGCTCGAGACCGACCCCCTGCCCGCCGAGATCGGTCCTGGCAAGCACAACCTGACCGTGATCGCCGGCAACGACCGCAGCCTATTCGACATCGTCAGCATCCTAGTGGAAGACGCCGGTTCACCGGAGAGCGGGAGAATGTCCACGACGGGCCGGAACCGGATCGTCGCGGTGGACCGCACCGGCGACGTGGGTTGGGACACCTCGGTCGCCCTGAGCGCCGAGGGGCTGCCCCTCATCGCCTACCTGGACTATGGCAACCGAGACCTGAAGCTCGCCTGCTGTGAGGATCCGGATTGCCGCTCGAGCCGCATGATGACCGTGGACAGTCAGGGTGATCTGGGCTGGTCCAGCTCCTTGGCCCTGGGCTCCGACGGCCTTCCGGTCATCTCCTACTACGACGAGGGCAATCGCAGCTTGAAGTTGGCGCGCTGCTCCGATCCCCGCTGCGAGACCTTCGAGCGACGGACCCTGGACGACGCCGGCCCGGTGGGCCAGCACAGCAGCCTGGCGATCGGTCGGGATGGTCTACCGGTGATCAGCTACTACGATAAAGGGCGAGGTGATCTCAAGGTGGCCCGTTGCCGCGACCTGGCGTGCGCCGAGGTGTCCATTGCCACGGTGGATCGGGCGGGCGACGTCGGGTGGTACACGGCCATCGCCATCGGGTCGGACGGTAGTCCCGTCATCAGCTACTTCGACAGCTCGAGCCGGGCCCTCAAGGTGGCGCACTGCGACGACGCCGCCTGCTCCCTGGCGCGGGTGAGCGTCATCGATACCGGCGGGGTCGGGCTTGGCTCGGACATCGCGGTACCCGAGGACGGACGCCCGCTCGTTGCCTATTGGGACTTCCTGAACGACGACCTGAAGCTGGCGCGCTGTGCCACCGCAGACTGTCTGCGGGCGGACATCAAGACGTTCGACCGGGACGGCTCCGTGGGATCCAGCGCGGCCATGGCCGTCGGGGCGGACGGCAACGCCGTTATCAGCTACCACGATCACAGCAACGCCGACCTGCGGATTGCCTATTGCGAGGACCCCACCTGTCAACGCGTCCGGATCCACGCCCCGGACACACTTGGCTCCGTCGGTTGGCACACCGATATCGCCATCGGAGCCGATGGCCTGCCCCTGGTCAGCTATTACGACGAGACCAATGGGAATCTGAAGGCCCTACACTGTGGTGATCCTGGCTGCGCGACCCCCCCTTGATTCCCAGACGCCTGGGGATTCCAATCGACGTCGCTCGATGGTCGCTACCGGGACTGAGCGGAACGGGCTCGACTTGGGAAACCATGAAGGATGTCATCCTGGCATGTTTTGGCCCGCGCTCCGGGAGACGCGACTGTCGTGGCACCCCGTCGTTCGGGCCCTCGGCTGCCAGGAAACTCGGGTGCAGTGCCCCTCCGACACGGCTGGAGCCGGGTAATGCAGCGTTTCCCTCGGAATCGGCCCTGACTCAGCAGCCAGAAGGCGAGCCCCTCCGGTGAAGCCCGACAAGTGCCTTCCCTTCTACCACCCAACCCGGGTCGTCTTCGTCGACGACGATCCGGCCTTCCTGAACCTGTTGCCCCTGCGACTCGCCGACTCAGTGCCCTTCCTGCGGTTCGATTCGCCCCGGGAGCTCATGTCGGAATTTGTCTCCGGCCGGCTTCAGGCGAGACTCGAGCTCGATTGGTGGGATGTCTATCCCGGCGAGGTGGGACCGGATCTCGCCGAGCAGGTTGTCTCGTTCGACCCGGCGATGATTGCGCTGCGGGTGTTCAATCGGGCCCGCTTTGGTCTGGTGACCGTGCTGGTGGTCGATCATCAGATGCCGGAGATGACGGGTGTCGATCTGCTACGCGCCTTGGCTCACCTGCCCTGTAAGCGCATCCTGCTCACCGGACAGGCGGATGAGGCGGTGGCCGTACGGGCCTTCAACGAGGGTCTGATCGACCTCTACTTGCCGAAGCTCCATCCGAGCCTTGACCAAGAGCTCAACAGCGCGATCCGGCGCTTCCAGTTCGACTACCTGGAAGAGGCCACCGGGCTGGTCGCGGGGGTACTCCAGACGGTCGACCCGGTGGTGTGGGGCGATCCTGCCTTCGCCCGACTCTTCCACGGGCTGTGCGAGGAGCGAAACGCGGTGGAGTACTACGCCGTGGTGCAGCCCAAGGGATATTGGCTGCTGAAGGCCGACGGGCGGGCCGAGATGATGTTGATCTTCACCGAGGGTGAGCTCGACGCCCAAGCCACCGCCGCCGCTGCCTCCAAGGCCCCGGAGGAGGTGGTCAGACGGCTCAGGCTCAGGCGTTGCGCCCTCTGCTTTTCCGGCGACGGCGATCGTGTGCTCACCAAGGACCAGTGGTGGACGTCCTGTGTCCGCCTTCACCCCTTTCCCGGTCGCCGCGATCGCTTCTTTGCCCTGGTCCGCAACCCCCAGTCCTTGTTCCTGGCGCCGGACCCCGTGATCGGGCTCCGCCACTATCTGGACTACCCCGTCTGATAGGGTCCATGGACGCCGTTCGTGGGGCCAGAAAAACAAAAGGCCGCACCGAAATTGCGTGGGTGCGGCCCGTCTAAGGAGGAGTGGATGGTTCCGAGACAAAGGCTATCAGCGACGATGGCCCTTGTACTTGAGAATTCGCAATCGGCCCCGGTTGTTCGTCAGAGCGCCAACGCCCTTCGCGACAATGCCCTTCCCCCTGACCAGCAGGGCCGGGTAGCCCGGGGATGCTCATCGAGCGCCATCCCGGCGCCTGATCAGCGCTTGCCTAGCCCTCGTTGGACCGAAAGGCCCAGCTCCCGCCACAGCCTCAGGCTGGGTCCACTCTGGTTCATGGTGTAGAAGTGCAGCCCCGGGGCGCCCCCGTCGAGCAGATGCCGGCACAGGCGCAAGACAACCTCGTGGCCGAAGGCCCGAAGGGAGATCAGGTCGTCGCCGTAGCCCTCGAGTCGCCGTCGCACCCAGCGGGGGATCTCGGCGCCGCACGCGTCCGAGAATCGGGCGAGCTGCGTGTAGTTGGTGATGGGCATGATTCCGGGGACGATCGGGATCTCGATGCCGAGCTCCCGGCAGCGGTCGACGAATCCGAAGTAGGCATCCGCATTGTAGAAATACTGAGTGATGGCGGCCTCGGCCCCGGCCTCGACCTTGCGCCGGAAGTTCTCGATGTCCCGGGTCGGGTTGGGCGCCTGGGGGTGGTACTCGGGATAGGCGGCAACCTCGATGCGAAAGGCGTCGCCGTGCTCGGCGCGGATGAACTCCACCAGCTCGTTGGCGTACCGGAAATCGCCGGATGCCCCCACCCCCATCCCCGAGGGAAGGTCCCCGCGCAGGGCCACGATGCGGCGGATCGATTGCTCCCGATAGTGGGCGAGGATCTGCCGGATCTCGGCACGTCGGGAGCCGACGCAGGCCAGATGGGGCGCCGTCTCGATCCCCTCGGAGCGCAGCCAGGTCACCGTCTCGAACGTTCGCTCCCGGGTGGAGCCGCCGGCCCCGTAGGTGACGGAGACGTACTCGGGCCCGAGGCTGTTGAGCTCGAGAACCGCCGCCTTGAGCTTCTCCATGCCCTCCGGGGTCTTGGGTGGAAAGAGCTCGAAGCTGAAGCTGCCTGGGCTCGCGTCGTTGGCGCTCATCCTGACTCCAATCGCAAAAACGGTGTGGGTTGATTCGAAAGGGCGGTGAGGGCCCGGTCCGATCCCCGGCGTCGCTGCGCCCGGGAGGCCCAGAGGGCGGGGGGCGAGCCCCCCTGGGCCCTCGGCCCTTGGTCAATAGCGATAATGCTCGGGCTTGTAGGGCCCGGTGACGGCCACGCCGATGTAGTCCGCCTGAGCCTGGGTCAGGGTGGTGAGCCGGGCGCCGATCTTGCCGAGGTGCAGGCGCGCCACCTCCTCGTCCAGCTTCTTCGGCAGCGTGTAGACGCCGACCGGATAGTTCTCCGTGTGGGCGAAGAGCTCGATCTGGGCCAGCACCTGGTTGGTGAAGCTGTTGGACATCACGAAGCTCGGGTGCCCGGTCGCACACCCCAGATTCACGAGGCGGCCCTGGGCGAGCAGGATGATGCGCTTGCCGTCGGGGAAGATCACATGGTCCACCTGGGGCTTGATCTCGTCCCACTCGTAGCGGGCCAGGCTCGCCACGTCGATCTCGTTGTCGAAGTGGCCGATGTTGCACACGATGGCCTGGTCCTTCATGGCCGCCATGTGGTCGTGGGTGATGATGTTCAGGTTCCCGGTGGCGGTGACGAAGATGTCGGCGATCGGCGCCGCATCCTCCATGGTGACCACACGGAAGCCCTCCATGGCGGCCTGCAGGGCGCAGATGGGGTCGATCTCCGATACCCAGACGGTGGCGCCCAGCCCTCGCAGGGACTGGGCGCAGCCCTTGCCCACATCCCCGTAGCCGCACACCATGGCGATCTTGCCGGCGATCATGACGTCGGTGGCGCGCTTGATGCCGTCCACGAGGGACTCGCGGCAGCCATAGAGGTTGTCGAACTTGGACTTCGTGACCGAGTCGTTGACGTTCATGCCCGGAAACAGCAGGCTTCCTGCCTTGGCCATCTCGTAGAGCCGGTGCACCCCGGTGGTGGTCTCTTCGGTGACGCCCTTGATGCCCTCGGCGAGGTTGTGCCAGTGGCGCGGGTCGCGCTCGAAGTTCCTGGCCAGCACCCCGAGGATGGCGGCCCACTCCTCGTTGTCGTCCGCGGTGGGGGCGGGCACCGCGCCCGCCTTTTCGAACTCCGCCCCCTTGTGGACCAGCAGGGTGGCGTCGCCGCCGTCGTCCAGGATCATGTTGGGGCCACCCCCGTCGGGCCAATTGAGGACCCGCTCGGTGCACCACCAGTACTCCTCCAGTGTCTCGCCCTTCCAGGCGTAGACCGGGATGCCCTGGGCGGCGATGGCGGCGGCGGCGTGATCCTGGGTCGAGAAGATGTTGCAGGAGGCCCAGCGGACCTGGGCGCCGAGCTCGATCAGGGTCTCGATCAGCACGGCGGTCTGGATGGTCATGTGGAGGCTGCCGGTGATACGGGCGCCGGTCAGGGGTTTGGTCGCCCCGTACTTGGCGCGCAGGGCCATCAGGCCCGGCATCTCCGTCTCCGCGATGCGGATCTCCTTGCGGCCCCAATCGGCCAGGGACAGGTCCGCGACCTTGTAGTCGGTGAACTCACTCATGGGTTTAAGCTCCGGATGTTAAACGTGAGTGAGCGCCGTTGTGGGATCGACCCGGTTGCCGAGCCTGGCCTGGAATGCCCCGATGCCCTCGGGGATCCAGGTTGCAACGCTCCTCGGCGACGAGGTTTTGTTGTCTAGGGGCGTGTCATCGCAGACCCGCCGCGTCGCGGAGGTCCTCCGCCTTATCGGTGCGCTCCCAGGTGAACTCCGGCTCCTCCCGGCCGAAGTGACCGTAAGCGGCGGTCTTGCGATAGATTGGGCGCACCAGGTCCAGCATGCGGATGATGCTGTAGGGACGCAGATCGAAGTGCTCGCGCACCAGGGCGGCGATGCGGTCCTCCGGGATCTTGCCTGTTCCGAAGGTCTCGATGGTGATGGAAGTGGGCTCCGCGACGCCGATGGCGTAGGAGACCTGGATCTCGCAACGTTCCGCCAGACCCGCGGCCACGATGTTCTTGGCGACATAGCGACCGGCGTAGGCGGCCGAGCGGTCCACCTTGGACGGGTCCTTGCCGGAGAAGGCGCCCCCACCGTGGCGGGCGGCACCCCCGTAGGTGTCGACGATGATCTTGCGGCCCGTCAGTCCGCAGTCGCCCACGGGCCCGCCGATCACGAAGCTCCCGGTGGGGTTGATGTGGAACTTGGTGTCGCCGTGAATCCATTCCTCCGGCAGCACCGGGATGATGATGTTCTCCATCACCGCCTCGCGCAGGTGCTTGTAATCCACGTCCGGGTCATGCTGGGTGGAGAGGACCACCGCGTCCACCGCAACCACCTTGCCCTGCACGTAGCGGAGGGTCACCTGGCTCTTGGCGTCCGGGCGCAGCCATGGAAGCACCCCGGACTTGCGCATCTCCGACTGTCGTTGGACCAGGCGATGCGCGTAGGTGATGGGGGCGGGCATGAGCACGTCCGTCTCGTTGGTCGCATAGCCGAACATCAGACCTTGATCGCCGGCGCCTTGCTCCTCGGGGGCACTGCGGTCCACCCCCATGGCGATGTCACTGGACTGCTTGCCGATCAGGGAGATCACCGCACAGGTGGAGCCGTCGAAGCCAACGTTCGAGCTCGTGTAGCCGATGTCGCAGACCACGCCGCGAACCAGCTCGTCGAGGTCGATCCAGGCGTTGGTGGTGATCTCGCCACCGACGATTACGGCCCCCGTCTTGACCATCGTCTCGCAGGCGACGCGGGCGCGCTCCGGATTGGGGTCCTGCCGCAGGATGGCATCCAGCATGGCGTCCGAGATCTGGTCGGCGACCTTGTCCGGATGACCTTCTGATACCGACTCGGACGTGAAGATGTAGTCTCTGCTCATGGCCTTGGGACGCACCCGTCTTCCTGTTGATCGAAACAAATAAGGATAACGCCCGCGGTCCTCAACGCCTAGAGCTCATCCCGCCCGCCGCCGCTCGCGGACCCGGGCTTGGATTTCCCCCCGGATTGGTTACCATGGCGCCCCTGATCGAGACCCCAAACACCTCGCTGGAGGACGACCATGGCATCCTTGGAGACCCCCGTCTGCGACTTCGGCGCCCCGGCACCCGATTTTTCCCTGCCCGGCGTGGACGGCCAGATCTGGACGCGGGACGCCTGCCGCGGCGAGAAGGGCCTCCTGGTCATGTTCATCTGCAACCACTGCCCTTACGTCAAGGCGGTGCGCGAGCGCATCGTGCGGGACGCGCGGGACCTGCAGGCGCTCGGCATCGGCTGCGTGGCCATCATGTCGAACGATCCCTCGGACTACCCGGAGGACTCCTTCGAGAATATGCAGCGGGTCTCCGCCGAGCTCGGATTCCCCTTCCCCTACCTGCTCGACGAGACCCAAGAGGTCGCCCACGCCTTCGGTGCCGTATGCACGCCGGACTTCTTCGGCTACAACGGCAAGCTCGAACTCCAGTATCGCGGACGGCTCGATGCGAGCCGCAAGGAGACCGCCCCTGAGGGCGTGCGTCGGGATCTCTTCGAGGCCATGCGCCAGGTTGCCGAGTCCGGGCGGGGTCCGGAGGACCAGATCCCGAGCATGGGCTGTTCCATCAAATGGAAGAAGGACGCGGGCTAGGTCCCGTTACAGGGGGATCCGGCCCTCGAGCAGGGTGGACCATCTGCCGGACCGCGCGGGAAGCGCAGAAATCGGGCGCTCCCCTCATCGCTCCTGCAAGTCGACGGGGCCGAGAGGCGTTGAGCAGGCCAAATCCAGAATATTCGGAAGTGATAAAGTTCTTTTTGGCTGGACATAAGTTTGTTTTGATGTCCCAGCCTTGGCCTTTCGCGCACAATAGTCGGCCTTTGGGGGAACTCTCGCCGGTTTCTCGGTGTCGCGCGGGCTGCGCATCCTGGGCCTGCCGGCTGCTCGGCGGGCCCTTGCCCTAAGCCTCGACCCAGCGCAGCGCCATTCCTCGAGACGGATTTTCGCGGTGGGTCGCCCGCGGGCCACAGCGGCACCCCGCGTCACACCTTCGGGTCATCGAACGTTCAGGTCACAGCACGATTCAGGAGGGGCCATGTCCTCACGCAGAGAACTCGCCAATGCCATCCGCGCCCTCAGCATGGACGCGGTCCAGAAGGCCAACTCGGGCCATCCGGGGGCACCCATGGGCATGGCGGACATCGCCGAGGTCCTGTGGAACGACTTCATGAAGCACAACCCGGCGAACCCGCACTGGGCCGATCGGGACCGCTTCGTGCTCTCCAACGGGCACGGCTCCATGCTGATCTATTCCCTGCTGCACCTGACGGGCTACGACCTGGGCATCGAGGACTTGATGCAGTTTCGCCAACTGCACTCCAGGACCCCGGGTCACCCCGAGTATGGCTACGCCCCAGGCGTGGAGACCACAACGGGCCCCTTAGGGCAGGGCATCACCAACGCCGTTGGCATGGCCATCGCCGAGCGGGCCCTGGCCGGCCAGTTCAACAAGCCGGGCCACGAGATCGTGGACCACAACACCTATGTCTTCCTGGGGGACGGCTGTCTCATGGAAGGCATCTCCCATGAGGCCTGCTCGCTCGCCGGCGCTCTGGGCCTCGGCAAGCTGATCGCCGTCTACGACGACAACAACATCTCCATCGACGGCGAGGTGCGGGGCCATGGGGATACACCGGCCTGGTTCCTGGACGATACGCCCAAGCGCTTCCAGGCCTATGGCTGGCACGTGATCTCCCGCGTGGACGGGCACGATGCCGAGGCGATCAAGGCGGCCATCGAGGAGGCCCGGGCCGTCACCGACAAGCCCTCCCTCCTCTGCTGCCAGACCATCATCGGTTACGGGTCCCCCAACAAGCAGGGCAAGGAGGAGTGCCACGGTGCGGCCCTGGGTGCCGACGAGGTGGCCCTGACTCGGGAGGCCCTGGGCTGGAGTCATCCGCCCTTCGAGATCCCGGCCGACATCTACGCGGGCTGGTCCGCCAAGGAGGCCGGTGCCGCGGCCGAGGCCGACTGGAACGACCGGTTCGCCGCCTACGCGGCCGCTTATCCCGCCGAGGCCGCCGAGTTCAAGCGCCGCATGGCAGGTGAGCTTCCGGAGCAGTGGTCCGACAAGGCGGAGTCCTTCATCGCCTCCGTGGTGGAGAAGGCCGAGACCATCGCCTCCCGCAAGGCATCCCAGAATGCGCTCAACGGGTTCGGTCCCCTGCTTCCGGAGCTGATGGGTGGCTCCGCTGACCTGGCGGGCTCGAACCTGACGATCTGGAAGGGCTGCAAGGGTATCGGTAAGTCCGACGGCGGTGGCAACTACATCTACTACGGCGTGCGCGAGTTCGGCATGTCGGCCATCATGAACGGCATCGCGCTGCACGGGGGCTTCATCCCCTACGGCGCCACCTTCCTGATGTTCTCCGAGTACGCGCGCAACGCCCTGCGCATGGCCGCCCTGATGAAGATCCCCTCGATTTTCGTCTATACCCACGACTCCATCGGTCTCGGCGAGGACGGGCCGACCCATCAGCCCGTGGAGCAGATCCCGACGCTCCGCATGATCCCCCGCATGAGCGTTTGGCGCCCGTGTGACGCGGTGGAATCCGCGGTCGCCTGGAAGCTGGCCATCGAGCGCAAGCAGGGCCCCTCCTGCCTCATCTTCTCCCGCCAGAACCTGGCCCACATGGACCGCAGCCCCGAGCAGGTGGCGGCGATCGCGCGCGGTGGTTACGTCCTGCGCGACTGCGAGGGCACGCCCGACGCCATCCTGATCGCCACCGGCTCCGAGGTGGATCTGGCGGTGAAGGCGGCGGAGGCCCTGTCCGACAGGAAGGTCCGCGTGGTCTCCATGCCGTCCACGGACGCCTTCGACGCCCAGGATGCGGACTACAAGGAGTCCGTTCTGCCCAAGGCGGTCAAGGCGCGGGTCGCCGTGGAGGCCGCCACTCCCGACGGCTGGTGGAAGTACGTGGGCAGCGATGGTGCCGTGATCGGCATCGACCGCTTCGGCGAGTCGGCCCCGGCGGGCGCCCTCTTCAAGGAGTTCGGCTTCACCGTGGATAAGGTTGTGGCCACGGTCCGCGGCCTCCTCTAGGCCCAAGCACTCAGGCGGGGGCGGTCCCGGGAGGCTCGGCCCCCGCACATAGACGCCTTGTATATTGATAGGAGTATTTCACTATGACCCTCAAAGTCGGCATCAATGGTTTCGGTCGCATCGGGCGCATGGCCTTCCGTGCCATCTCCAAGGATTTTCCGAACATCCAGGTGGTGGGCATCAACGACCTGCTCGATCCTGAATACCTCGCCTACATGCTCAAGTACGACTCGGTCCATGGCAACTTCCAGGGCGACATCGCCGTGGAAGGTAACACCATGATCGTCAATGGAAGGTCCATCCGGCTCACCGCGGAGCGCGACCCTGCCAACCTGAAGTGGAACGAGGTCGAGGCCGACCTGGTCATCGAGTGCACGGGCTTCTTCCTGACCGAGGAGACCTGCCAGAAGCACATCGACGCCGGCGCCAAGAAGGTGGTGCAGTCCGCCCCCTCCAAGGACGCGACCCCCATGTTCGTCTACGGGGTGAACCACAACACCTACGCCGGACAGGCCATCATCTCCGCGGCCTCGTGCACCACCAACTGCCTGGCACCCGTCGCCAAGGTGCTGCATGACAACTGGGGCATCAAGCGCGGTCTCATGACGACCGTCCACGCCGCCACTGCCACTCAGAAGACCGTGGACGGCCCGTCCATGAAGGACTGGCGGGGCGGCCGCGGCATCCTGGAGAACATCATCCCGTCCTCCACCGGTGCCGCCAAGGCGGTGGGCAAGGTGCTGCCCGACCTCAACGGCAAGCTGACCGGCATGGCCTTCCGCGTGCCGACCTCCGACGTCTCCGTGGTCGACCTCACCGTCGAGCTCAGCAAGGACGCCTCCTACGCCGACATCTGCGCCGCCATGAAGGCCGCCTCCCAGTCCGGCGACCTGGCCGGCGTTCTGGCCTACACGGACGAGAAGGTGGTCTCCACCGACTTCCGCGGCCGTGGCACCCCGTCCATCTTCGATTCCGAGGCCGGTATCGCCCTGGATCCCACCTTCGTCAAGGTGGTGGCCTGGTACGACAACGAGTACGGCTACACCTGCAACATGCTGCGCCTGGTCGAGCACGTTGCCAAGTAAGTAGCGAGTGACGAGTATCGAGGGGACAGATTCCTTCTCGATACTCGACACTCGTTGGTCTCCATTAAGTGATGCGGAAAGCGCGCGGTCGTTTTCCAGATCGCTTGTCAGAGTAAAAATTCATCGAACGAGGCACGACCCAATGTCCTTCAACAAACTCGCTGATCTCGATCTTGCCGGTAAGCGTGTGCTGATTCGCTCCGATCTGAACGTCCCGGTGAAGAACGGCAAGGTCACGTCTGACGCCCGCATCAGTGCGTCGATGCCGACCTTCAAGCACTGCCTGGACGCTGGCGCCAAGGTCATGGTCATGTCGCATCTCGGCCGCCCGGAGGAGGGTGTCTACTCCGAGG
>JBAPYD010000254.1:0-2337 GCA_049284555.1 Chromatiaceae bacterium
GGGCGGCACCGCGCCCAGCTGCTGGTGGAGTGCGGCGAGCGCCTGGCCCTCCAACGGTTCCTCGGTCCTTGGGTCGGCGCCCTGCGTGCCCTGCCTCGACCTGGCGCTCTGCGTTGGTCCGTCGACGTGGACCCGGTCGATATGTTGTGAGCCTGCCGTGAGCAAGGTCCGCTGCCCGACCGCTCCCGAATCGGGTATGCTTCGCGCCGCGACGCCCGATCATTCCGACCACCCCGGCGTCTCCCCCGGCCCGATCGTCCATGAAGCAACAGATCACTGACCTCCTGCGTGCCGCCCTGACGCGCCTTGTCGCCGAGGGTGCCATCCCCGGCGACGCCCTGCCGGAAGGCCCCGGCAGCCCCCAGGTCGACCGCACGCGGGATGCCGCCCACGGGGACTTCGCGACCAATGTCGCCCTCACCCTCGCCAAGGCCGCCGGTGCTCGCCCCCGGGAGCTTGCCGGGAGGCTGGTGGCCGCCATCCCGCCGTCGACCCTGGTGGAGCGGGTGGAGATCGCCGGCCCCGGGTTCATCAACTTCCATCTGAGCGAGGCGGCCTATCGGGAGGTGGTCCCGGTCATCTTGACCGCGGGGCACGGCTACGGTCGTTCCGGCCTGGGGGCGGGGCGACGGGTCCAGGTGGAGTTCGTGTCCGCCAATCCCACCGGCCCCCTGCACGTGGGGCACGGCCGGGGGGCGGCCTATGGCGCCGTGGTTGCCGATCTGCTCGCGGCCGTCGGCTTCGACGTCCATCGGGAGTATTACGTCAATGACGCCGGCCGTCAGATGGACATCCTGGCCACGTCCGTTTGGCTGCGCTACCTGGAGCTCTGCGGCGAGGAGTTGGACTTCCCGAGCAACGGCTACAAGGGCGACTACGTCTGGGATATCGCGGCGACCCTCCACAGGGAGCACGGGGACGACTACCGGGTGGATGTGGCGGCGGTCTTTGCGGGCGTCCCGCCCGACGAGGTGCCGGGGGAGGGGGACGGCGACAAGGAGGCCCATATCGACGCGCTGATCGCGGCGGCCAAGCGGCTCCTGGGGGACAACCGCTACCGCTACTGCTTCGAGCTCGGTCTGAACACCATTCTGGACGACATCCGTGACGACCTGGCCCAGTTCGGCGTCCACTACCAGGAGTGGTACTCGGAGCGGTCCCTGGCGGAGTCGGGCGCCGTCAACAGGGCGATCGAGCGTCTAAGGGAGGCCGGCCACGTCTATCAGCAGGGCGGGGCGCTCTGGTTTCGCAGCACGGCCTTCGGAGACGAAAAGGACCGGGTGCTGGAGCGTGAGAACGGTCAGACCACCTATTTCGCCTCCGACATCGCGTACCACCTGGACAAGCTGGAGCGCGGCTTCGATCGGGTCATCGACGTCTGGGGGGCGGATCACCACGGCTATGTCCCCCGGGTCAAGGCCGCCCTCGCGGCCCTCGGCGACGACCCCTCCCGGCTGGACGTCCTCTTGGTGCAGTTCGCCATCCTCTACCGGGGCGGGGAGCGGGTGCAGATGTCGACGCGCTCGGGCGAGTTCGTGACCCTGCGGCAGCTGCGCAAGGAGGTGGGGCGCGATGCGGCGCGCTTCTTCTATGTGACGCGCCGCTGCGAGCAGCACATGGACTTCGACCTGGATCTCGCCAAGTCCCAGTCGGCGGACAATCCGGTCTATTACTGCCAGTATGCCCATGCCCGGGTGTGCAGCGTCCTGCGCCAGGCGGCGGACCGGGGCCTGGTGGTGGAGCCCACGCCTGACACCACCAACCTGGAGCGGCTGACGGAGCAACGGGAGCGGGCCCTGCTGCGCAGCCTGGCTCGCTATCCCGAGGTGGTGGAGGCGGCCGCCTCCAGTCATGAGCCCCATCAGCTCACCCATTATCTGCGCGAGCTCGCCAATGACCTTCACACCTACTACAACGCCCATCAGTTCCTAGTGGAGGATGAGGGCCTGCGGGACGCTCGCATCAAGCTGATCCTGGCCGTGCGCGAGGTCCTGCGCAATGGCCTCGGTCTGGTGGGCGTGTCCGCCCCGGAGGCGATGTAGCGATGGCAAAGGATACCCGTGGGACCCATGGATTCCGGGGCACGCCACGGCGCAACCGGCACCGCTCCTGCGTCTGGTGGTTCTTGGTCGGGGGCCTCTTCGGGAGCTTCGGGGTGGGTCTCTACTGGATGCTGGAGGCCCCGAGCGAGGTGCCGGCCCAGGTGGCCGCAATCCCCAAGGCGGAGCGACCGTCCCCGCCCCAGCCGAGCTTCCTGTTTCCCAATCTGCTCAAGGACACCGAGGTGGAGATCGGCCGCGGTAAGCCACTGCCGCCACCGGCTCCGCGGCCCGAGCC
>JBAPYD010000255.1:0-4907 GCA_049284555.1 Chromatiaceae bacterium
GTCGGCAAGTGCGCTGCTGGCCGGGTCGGGGTCACGAGGATTGGGGCGTCGCACCCTGCCAATGACCCGGCACGCCGGAGAGCAACGGACCATCCTGCCCGAGCCCGCGGCCGAGAACCGCTACCTCGCGGACCACGTCGATCTCCTGCGGCGCAGTCTTCGGCGCTGGACAGGGCGTGACTTGGTCGAACGCGCACAGACGCCCACCGAGGCGGCCAGGATGATCTGGGAGGCGCCCTTCGTGGTGTTGTCCCACGGGCCGGAGCCGGACCCCATACTCAGCTACGGGAATCGCGCCGCACTGGCCCTGTTCGAGCTGTCCTGGCTGGAGCTCACCCGGCTACCCTCCCGCTTGACGGCCGAGGTTCCCGATCGGGAGGAGCGGGCGCGGCTCCTCTCTCAAGTCGGGGACCGGGGCTATATCGACGACTACGCCGGGGTTCGTATCTCACGCGGTGGCCGCCGGTTCCGGATCGAGGCGGCGACGGTGTGGAACCTCATCGAGCCCGATGGGCTCGTGGTGGGCCAGGCCGCGACCTTTGCCACCTGGCGGCCACTCTGATGGTTAGGGCCTCGGACAATCGGATCTGACTCAATGGGGGCCGCGGCCCATGATATCGGGCCGCGGGGCCACCGTCGGTCGGAACTGGCGCCCCTCGCCCTCGAAGAATCGGGCGAAGAACTCGAACAGCACCAGGCGGGTGGTCTGGATGGTTACCACCAGGCCCTCCAGGATGATCACCACCAGGTTCCCGATCACCGCGATGAGGATCGCGAGCCCCAGGATCCGGGTGCTGCCGGAAAGCGCCACCACCGCGGATTCGAGCGCCGCGTGGGCCAGGGCGAAGGCCCCGACCCGGGCGAATGACAGGGTATTGAGCAGGAGCTCGAAGGTGCTCTGGGCAAGGTTGCCGAGCCCCGCGGCCAGGTCCTCGAGGGGGCGATGGATCCGCACCTGGTTGGCGGTGCAGAGAAGGACTCCGGCCAGTGCCATCCATCCGAAGCCCAGGTCCAGGAACATCAGCAGCAGACCCCAGTAGACGAGGAGCTGTGCCAGGTCCGAGATCCCCCGCGAGCCGACCTCACCCCGCCAGCAGCTCCCCGCGAGATGGAGCGCCACCCCCAGGGTGAGCACGAGGGTGCCTGCGATGAGCGGGACCAGAAGGACGAGCAACGGTGCGTCCAGGGGTCGGATCCAAAGGGGGTCGATGAGGTGCTCGTAGCCGAAGACGTCCCCATAGACGAATCCGAAGGCGGTGGCGGCGACGCCGCAGACGGCCAGGAGTGGCCACAACCTGGTTCGGGTCCGGAGCAGGAGGCCCATCGTCAGGATCACCAGTCCATGTCCGACGTCCCCGCACATGTAGCCGAACAGCAGGGGGACCAGCAGGGCCACCCAGGTGGTGGGGTCCGCCTCGCGCAGCCCGGGCACCCCGACCGCTTGGGCGAAGACCTCGAAAGGCTGAAGCCACAGGGGGTTTTCAGTCACCGAGGGGGAAGGGGTCGTGGCTGGGGGGTCACGGAACGCGACCTCGGCCGCGACGCCGACCTCGTGGAGGGCCCCCTCGAGTGCGGAGCGATCGGGCGTGTTGGTCCAGCCGCTGATCCAGCACACCTGGTCGTCGCAGCGAATGTCCTGGGCCGCGCCGAGGAACCAGTCGATGCGTTGCAGCACGCCCAGGGACCGATCCAGTCCCAGATCGGCCGCGAGTCGTTGCAACGACTGCACGAGCTGCTGGAGCCGGCGCTTGATCTGAGCGCTGCGTCCGGCGAGCGCCCGGGCGCAGGACCGGGGCCCGTCCTCGAAGTAGGCCGGGATCTCCAGACACCGGCCGCTCAGGGCGGCCACCTCGCTGGCGATTCGCGTTTGCTCGGACCTGGCGGCGAGCGCCAACAGGACCTGGCGATCCCCCTGGAGGACGTCCAGTGCGAGGATCTGCTCGCCCGCCGGCAGGACGGCACCTCGCGGCAGGTCGATATAGAGTCCGACCAGCATCGGGCCGGCGCGGGCCAGGCGTCCGAGGTCGATCTCGGACGTGTCGAGGCGGGCCAGGAGCGGTTGCAGCCCCTCCAGCTGGGTCTGCTCCTCGCGCAACCGGTCGTGCTCGTCCAGCTCGGGGCGGGCGGTCCTGAGCCAATGCTCGATCCGGTTGAGGGCAATGCGCGCCTCGGTCTCCAGAGGGAGGTCACAGCAGCGCTTGGGGTAGCCCGGTGAAGGCCAGAACGGGCTGTAGCGGTCGGCGAGCCGCCGGTAGCGGGCAATTGGCTCGCGCAGGGGGTCGAGCGGCGCAGAGGCTTGTGGATCCCCCGGCCACTCGAACTGCACCTCGGCGTGCCGGGCCAGGGTCTCCATGGTGTCGTGGGCGTCGTCCCTTGGGACCACCACCTCGAACCAGTGGGCGGCGAAGGGTCGTAGCTGCATGACATCGCTCCCGAGCCGGCATCCGGCATCGCTCGGGCCCGGTCGCCCGACGCGGCACCTCTTGCCTAAACTGTAGTCCGCCCGGGCGCAAAGGGGTCGACCGATCGGCGGCCGGCTTCACCACAGGTTGAGCCAGACGGCCAAGGGTCCAAGAACCGCGGCGGCGGTGAGCGGTAGGGCAACGGGGAGGACGAGGCGAGTCCCGCCAATGGCCACGGCCATCGCCCCCTTGACGAGACAGTTGCTGCCCGCGGCGACGAGGATACCCGTGACCGCAATCTTAGGGTCCAGAGTCAACTGACTCATTCCGCCAAGGGACAGGGTGATGGCGTCCACGTCGGCGATGCCGGATGCCGCGGCCAACGCCAGCACGCCCGCATCTCCCAGCCACAGCTCCATGCCCTTGGCCAGGACCATGACCAGGGCGAGCAGGGCGCCGAACCCGAGGGCCGCCCGGAGCTCCAGTGGATTCGACAAGGGTGTGGACAGCTCGCTGCCCTTCCCCGGCAGGGCCCACCAGTGCCTGAGGGCGACCCCGTAGAGGACGAGAGTCATTGGGGCCAACGCCGGGAGGGCGTGGGGCAGCAGGGCCGGCGCCGTGATGCCCAGGATCACCGCGATGCGCGGCAGCATGGTGCCGCAGGCGAGGAGGATTCCGGTCGCGAACAGGTGGCTGAGCCCCGGCTGGTGCCTCGCGAGCCGGGAGAAGTGGAGGGTCAGGGCAGTCGAGGACGAGAGCCCCGCGAACAAGCCCGTGTAGACGGACCCCTTGCGGGCCCCGGCGGTCTTGACCGCAAAGTAGCCCACGAAGGAGATGGCGGCCACGAGCACCACCATCCACCAGATGCGATAGGGGTTGAGCGCCTGCCAGGGACCGAAGCCCCGGTCTGGCAGCAGGGGCAGGACCACGACCGACAGCAGCAGGAGCTGCAGGCCGGCGGACAACTCCTCCCGACTCAGGGTGCCCAGCCAACCGTGCAGGGTCGGTTTGGAGCTGAGCAGCAGGGCGGCGACCACCGCCGCCGCGGCAGCGACGGGGACCTCTCCGGAGGCGGCCAGGGCCCCGAGGACGAAGGTCAGCAGGCCTGCCACGGGAACCGTGATGCCGAGCTGATCCGGACGGACCTTGGCGTGGACGAGATGGGCGGTCGCGAACAGGGCAGCGAGGGCCAGGACCCCCAGGCCGAGGAGCAGGGGCCCGATGAACTGCACCACCAGGGCCGCCGCACCCCCGAGCAGTCCGATGAGGGCGAACGTCCGCACGCCGGCGATCCGGCTCCCCTCCTGCTCCCCACGCTCCGACCACCCGCGCTCCACCCCGATGAGCAGGCCGATCGCCAGGGCCACGCCCAGGTGATAGAAGGTGGCTTGCTCGGGGGACATCGCGATGGTCTCGACGTGACGGCTACATAGACAGACTAGACCACGGGGGCGACCTCGGGGGGAGCCCCGGTCAGGCCCTTTGACTGACAGCCGCTAGTCCGGCTTCAGTAAGTGGGCGTTGCAGCGCCGTGGCGGGCGGTGATGGACAGGATCGCGTCCGCCACCTCATGGGCCAGATGCCAGATGGGCGACAGCGTTGAGTTGGAGGGTCTCCGGCGCGGGCAGGAGGGCCCGTACCGGGCCGGCCGTCGCTCAGACAAGGGGCGCTGGCACGCCGCCTGGTTCTCAGACGCTGCCGCGACTCGCGGCCGGCGGTGGAGCGATGTCGGCTTCGTGCTCCGGTCCACGTTCGGCGCCAGGTGTCCAGTTATCCTTGCGGTATGCGGGGCCGGACCGTCGGTGGGGACGAGCGGTCGAGCGCACGTCCGCTGCACCGGTCCCAGCGCCACAGACCCGAGGCAGATGCGCCATGTTTCCAGAACCCTTCAACCCCGAGCTGACCCGTATCCTGGACCGCGTCTATGGCGTCCACTTGGTTGCTGGAGTCGACCGGGCGGCCATTCCCATCAAGGCAGACCTCGGTCGTCTTCGCCGCCGGCAGGGCGCAGAGGCCCTGGAGCGCGCCCTCGAGGACCTGAGGCAGGTTCGTGAGCGATCGGAGGGAATCGCCGACATGAAGGACGAGCTGTCCTACCTGCAAACCCAGATCGTCGAGCTCAAGGCCCTCGGGGACGAGATTACCCGGCTGCGCACTCAGATCGCCGAGCCGAAACCGACGGGCGGCGCCGAGGCGGGGACCACGATCCCAGAGAACCCCTGAGTTGTGTCTGTCCCTCGGTTGCCATCCTGAGCTCAGGCAAAGCGCAGCGAGGTGGCCTGGGTTCAACAACGAGCGGCAAGGTGCTGCTCCATCCGGCGCAGCTCCTCCCAGGTATTGACGTTGGCGAAGGCCCCCGGTCGGTCGCTGTAGTCGGCGACAGCGAGCCGTAGGGACTGGTGCCACTCCCGGACGGCGCTCCCGCCTGACTTCAGAAAGTCACTGAGGCTACCCGCCAGCCGGACCGGGATCAGGGCGTGGAGCGGCTGCAGGCGGGTGCCATCG
>JBAPYD010000256.1:0-2015 GCA_049284555.1 Chromatiaceae bacterium
GCCGACGGGCGCGAAATAGCGGCGACGGGCGCCATTGCCGGTAGACGTCGCGCACCGGCCGCGGGATCTCGATCTCGCGCTCGGTGCTCATCTCCTGCTCGATCACCGCACGCGGGAAGATCGGCGCCAGATCATCCGGTGTGATCGGCTGCTTGGTGCCCGGGTGCAGGACCGGTGGCAGGGGTTGCGGCAGGTCCGCGTTGATGTTGTACCAGACCTTGGGCAGGTGTTGCTCGTCCAACAGGTACTTGACCGAATCGCTCATGGTCTTTGATGGCCTCGTCGGTGGTTGAGGGGGGCCGGCGGGCACGACGCCGTCGGTCTCGGTTCCAGTCGCCAAGTGTGCCAGTTTCCGACCCGCCCTTGTATCTCGGGCGTCGGGACGCGATCTGGACTACAGCCTGGCGGCAAGCCGTCACGGGTTGCCGTGCCCGTCGGGAAACGGAGGACGCCGTCCCGGGCGTCCGGCGCGCCGGTCTGTTCTCCGTCATGGAAGACGGCTATAAGCGCAGTTCAGCGGCCGCTCGAGCCTAGCAACTTTCGACCACCGATCGTACCCGAGGCCCGGACGGGCCGAGATAAGGAGGAACCATGACCGCGACCGATACCGCCACCGTGGCTGCTGCCGAGGCCACCGCCAACGTTGCGTCCATCACCGCGTCCCCCATGCAGTACCTGGAGCGGGCCATGAACGGCCTGCACGACCTGGGGCTGGTGCCCACCGAGGGGGACAAGCAGGCCGAGCCCATCATCGCGCTGCTCAATCAGATCTCGCAGCTCGACGAGGCCCGGGTGGCCGCCATCGCCCGGACCCTCGACCAGGCGTCGCTCTTCAACGACGTGGTTCGGGAGCAGGTCCAGGCCATGCAGATCGGTGAGCGCTACGAGGAGATCACCAACGCCTTCAACAGCATCCGCGACGACGCCAAGTCCATGGTGGACCAGATCGAGGACGGCAAGATCGACACCTTCGAGCGCATCGGGAACGTCTGGATGAAGGTGACGCGGGGCGACATCGCCACCCGCTTCGACAAGATCAAGGAGACCTACCTGGACGTCACCGCATCGACCAACGACCAGATCCAGCGCGAGCAGAAGATCCTGGAGGCCTATCAGGACTTCCGCGGGGCCTTGAAGCAATCGGAGGTCCTGGCGCTCGAGGTCCTGAAGACCGCCCAGGCGAGGCTCGATGCCGCCAAGGCCGGCGTCGACGCCGCCATGAAGGCGGTGGAGGGCTCCACCACCGAGGACCCCGCCGAGCGCGCCAAGCTCGAGATGGCTCGGGACGAGAAGGTGCGCGCGCTACAGCAGGAGGAGAAGCGTTTCCAGATCGCCAAGGACCTCTCCGACAATCTGACCATCTCCTACAACACCTCCGAGGTGGTCATGGCGCGCCTGCTCCAGACCACCAATGCAAAGGAGCGGGTCTACGCCCAGGCGGTGAGCTTCTTCAGCACCAACGAGGTGGTCCTGACCGCACTGACCGCCTCCTTCACCGGGATGTTCGGCCTGCATGAGGGGACCCAGACGGTGGAGGCCATGAAGGAGGGCGTGAGCCAGTCCCTGGATGTGCTGGCCGACATCGGCGGCAAGGTTCAAGAGGCCGCGGTCAGGGCCGGCTATGGGCCCACGGTGCGAGCCGAGTCGGTCAAGCGCCTGGTGGACTCCGTGGTGACCTGGCAGACCAAGTCCCACGAGATCATCGAAGAGATGCGCAAGGCAAGCACGGAGAACGCCAAGGAGATCCGCGACGCGGTGGAGGAGGGCAAGCGCAAGCTCGCGCGCCTCGCCGACCAGGGCAAGGGTCTCGAGCTGCCGGCGACGTCATGAGCGGGGATGCCGCCCTGAGCTCGGCCGCCCCCACGTCCGGGGGCGCGCCGATCTTGCCGACGTCGGGCGCCAAGCCGCCCCTGGACGACGTGATGCTCGCGATGGACGTGGTCGATACCCTTCGCCGGCGCGAGCGGATCGTCAAGCGGGAGCTCGACGAGGCCGGTCGGGAAGAGGACCTGAAG
>JBAPYD010000257.1:0-9471 GCA_049284555.1 Chromatiaceae bacterium
TCCCACGGAAAGCGCCCGAGATTCGGCGCCTCCCGCGGCACGGAGGCCCGCCAACCGATGGCTAGCGGGTGGAATCCTGGGCCGTATAGCCCGATTGGGCCTCGGCGACCTTCAGGATGGTCTCCCGGCCCCGCGAGTCCGCCTCGCGGAAGCGTTCCACGAGCACCCGCTCCTCGTTCGAGAGGGGGTCGGTATCATCCAGACCGAGCAGGTAGGTGGGCGTCACGCTCACCAGGGCCACGGCAAGCTGCTGTGCCTCCTCGATCCCCATCCGTCGGATCCCCTGCTCGTAGTTGCTGATACGTGATTTGGATAGGACACCGGTGAGGGTCGAGAGCTCGGAAAGACTCAGACCCTGGGCCTGGCGAGCCGAGCGTAGACGCTGACCGATCTTCCTGGTGAGGTCCATCTTCTCGGTGTGAGAAGCCGTTTCGTTCATAGGTGTGATTGCATTGATGAGGACCTGAGGAAGCCACGACACGCCCCGGTCGGGCGCTTGACCCCGGGGAGCGCATGGCGATTGCGCTTCCCGTGCGGGCCAGGGACGGCCCGCCATGTTCAAGGGCCTCCAGCCCGAAGATGGAGCGTCCAGAGACTCGCGCGCCTCCGGTCACGCGCCGATCGAGCGCCCGGATGTCACCCGAACAGCGGTTCCCTGGAAGGCGTTGGTTGGCATTATCCCGCGACAGGGCATGCCCCGCCATCCTCACCCTGGTATCGCCCGTCCGGTCATCGGGTCATCCGGTCATCCTGGACGGGGCCGTATCCGTCGAAAGAACGGCACGAGACCAACCTGGCACCCTTCAGCCCCGCCACCGAGGGGCGCCACCGGGAACCTGCCTCCAGGTCGGGGTCTCACTGCTCATCGAGCTGATTGAGGATGTTGCGGGCCACCCGCCTCTGGGACTCGTCCCCCTCCTCGAGGACCTCATAGAGCACCTTGCGCGCCGCGAAGTGGTTGTCCAGCTCCCGCAGGCGATTGGCCCGCTGAATCTTCTCGTCGACCCGATCGAGGGGCACGGTCGTCGCGGGACCGCCTCCAGCCGACGCCTCCGCGTCCATCAGGTCGAGCTCCTCCTCCATCTCGGCGTCCGTCAGGGGACGCCAGCGATCCGGGTCGTCTCCCCCTCCCCCGTCGATCTCACGCCCGACTACCGGACCCGCGTCCGCGGCGTCCGATTCCCGGGCAGGAGCGCGGACCAGGCCTCCGGCTCCGCCTCCAACCGGCGGGGTCGACGGCGCCTCGGGGGCGTCGGCGCCAGCGTCGGCCGATCCCTTTGCCGCCTGACGGCGCAACAGCATGCGGGAGGAAAAGATCCCCAGCTCGAACAAGAGCCACATGGGCAAGGCGAGCAGGGTCTGTGAGATCACGTCCGGGGGCGTGAGCAGCATCCCCACGACGAAGACCCCGACGATGACATAGGGTCGCTGGGATGCCAGGGACTCGGGCGTGGTCACGCCGGTGGCGACCAGCAGGATGGTGGCGATCGGAATCTCGAAGGCCACGCCGAAGGCGAAGAAGAGGGCGAGGACGAAGTCCAGGTAGGCCGAGATGTCGGTCATCATGGCCACCCCGTCCGGGGTCGTGCCCGCCATGAAGGCGAAGACCAGGGGGAAGACCACGTAATAGGCGAAGATCATCCCCAGGTAGAAGAGGACGATGCTGGAGACCAGGAGCGGGACCGCGAGCCGCTTCTCGTGGCGGTAGAGCCCCGGCGCCACGAAGGCCCAGACCTGGTACAGGGTAAAGGGCATGGAGAGGAACACGGCCGCCACCAGAGCCAGCTTGAAGGGCGTCAGGAAGGGCGAGGCGACCTGGGTGGCGATCATGGTGCTGCCCTCCGGCAGCCTGGCCATGAGGGGGGAGGCCACGTACGTGTAGAGCTCGTTGGCGAAGGGAAAGAGCACCAGGAACGCGAGGAAGATCCCCAACGCGATCCGCATCAACCGATCGCGCAGCTCGATGAGATGGGAAAGGAAGGGCTGCTCGGCACCCGGATCGTCGGGCTCGCTCGGCGAAGACATGGCGGGCTTGATCAGATTAAGCGACGACTTGACGACCGGTGGGGGCGCTGCTCGGAACGAGGCGCGGGCATGGCCCGCCGGCGGTCCCCTCAGGCACCGCGATCCGTCCCGGGCTGCCGATCGGATTCAGACTCTTCCTTGGAGGGGTCGGGCCGCGACGGGTCGGTGACCGGGCGGGACTGGGCCGCCGGCTCCTCGAGGATGGACTCCAGCGGGTTGCTGCGCGCCTGCTTCTCCAGGATCTCCTTGAGCTCCTGGGCCTTGAGCTCCCGGTCGATCTCCTCCTTGACAGAGGCAAGGGTGCGCCGCGCGCGCCCGAACCAGAGACCCGCGATGCGGGCGACCTTGGGGAGCCGCTCGGGGCCGATGACCAAAAGGGCCACGACCGCGATGAGGACCAGCTCCCAGAACCCGATGTCGAACATGGCGACGCCTCAGGCGCGGCGGTCAGACCTTCGTCTTGTCCCGCTCCGCCTGCCCCGCGCCCGCCACGTCTCCCTCGGCGACCCGTTTGGCCGGGTCCTGCTCGATCTGCTTGGGCGGCTTCTCCTCGTCTTCCTTTTCCGCCGCGCTCATGGCATTGCGAAAGCCCTTGACCGCGTTGCCGAGGTCAGAGCCGATGTTCTTCAGCCGCTTGGTGCCGAAGAGGAGCAGCACGATCACCAGGACGATCAGGAGCTGCCAGATGCTGATTCCGCCGAGGCCCATGTTTTCCTCCCCACCACACGGTCATGTGCGGTGGCGTCTCAAGAGGTGATGGCGGATCTCGGGTCCCCCATCACGTGCCACGATTCTTACGATTGAGGACGCGCCGGTTGCGCGCGCCTCCCGAACGGGGCAGGGATACCCCGCCCTTCTCGGACACGCCAGTGTCCGAGAAGGACGCGACTCGGAGACCGCGTCTCCGCAGGGGCGATCAGGCCGCCCCCGATCTTCGCAAGGGGCGGATCATACTCCAATCGATCCAGGCCAGGCAGTCCCCTGGTCGCTTCCCGGTCAATGCCCCCGGGACGCCTTCTCCTGGATCCCCGAGAGCCCGAAGCGACGCTCCAGCTCGCCCAGGACCTGACCGGGTTGCAGCCCCTGATGTGCCAGGAGCACCAGGGTGTGGAACCAGAGGTCCGCCACCTCGGAGACGATCCGAGGCCCCTCCCCGTCCTTGGCCGCCATGACCGTCTCGGTGGCCTCCTCGCCGATCTTCTTCAGGATGGCGTCCAATCCCTTGCCGTAGAGACGGGCGACATAGGAGGACTCGGGGTCGGCGGTCTTGCGCGCCTCCAGCACCTCTGCCAACCGCACCAGGACGTCCTTTTCGGATAGCTCGCTCACGCCCCGCTACCCCCCGTAGATGGCCTTGGGATCCTTGAGGACGGGCGCGACCTCCACCCAGCGCGCGTTCCCGTCGAGCTCCCGGAAGAAGCAGTTGTGGCGCCCCGTATGGCAGGCGATGCCCCCCCGTTGCTCCACCTCCAGCAGCACCACGTCCCCGTCACAGTCGAGCCGGATGGACTTCACCACCTGCTGGTGACCCGATTCCTCGCCCTTGTGCCACAGCTTGCGCCGGGACCGGGACCAATAGACCGCGTGGCCCGTCTCCCGGGTGAGGGTCAGGGCCTCGCGGTTCATCCAGGCCATCATGAGGATGGTGCCGGTGCCGGTCTCCTGGGCGATGGCGGGGACCAGGCCGTCCCCGTCCCACTTGATCGCATCGGTCCAGTCGCCGCTCATGGCCGTGCCCCTGCCAGCTCGTCTGCAAGACGCTGACCGTCGGCAAAATCCAGGGTCCCCTCGTAGATGGCGCGTCCGGTGATGGCCCCGATGATCCCGTGGCCCGCGGCGGCCGCCAGGACACGGACATCGTCCAGGTTGGTGATGCCCCCGGAGGCGATCACGGGGGTGTGGATGGACTCCGCGAGGGCCCGTGTGGCCGCCACGTTGGGACCGCTCAACATGCCATCGCGGCCGATATCGGTGTAGACAATCGCACTCACCCCGTCCCCCTCGAAGCGTCTGGCCAGCTCCTCCACCCGGTGCTCGGTGAGCTCGGCCCAGCCCCGGATGGCCACCTGCCCGTCCCTGGCATCCAGACCGACGATGATCCGGCCCGGAAAGGAGCGGCAGGCGCGGCCCACCAGCTCTGGCTCCTTGACCGCCTGGGTCCCGATGATGCAGAAGCTCACCCCCGCCTCCAGGTAGGCCGAGATGGTGGACTCGTCCCGGATACCGCCCCCCACCTGGATGGGCAGGTCCGGATAGGCGGCGGCGATGGCACGGATGGCCCCGCCGTTGACGGGCATGCCGGCGAAGGCGCCGTTGAGGTCCACCAGATGGAGCCGACGGGCCCCCTCCCGGACCCAGCGCCCGGCCATCTCCACCGGATCGTCGGAGAACACTGTCTCGTCCTCCATGCGCCCTTGCCGCAGGCGCACGCAGCGGCCGTCCTTGAGATCGATGGCGGGGATCAGGAGCATCGGGGCCTGCCCTCCAAGCTAATCAGAGGGGGTAGGTCGGGCTTCAGCCCGACAGCAACGCCTTGAGCCGACCGATAGGCCCAACGCGGGCTGCAGGCCGGGCTAGCCACGCAGCAGCCCCTTGGTGGAAGGCGTCACCCCCGCCATGCGCGGGTCGGGCTCCACCGCCATGCGCAGGGCGCGCCCGAAGGCCTTGAAGATGGTCTCTGCCTGATGATGGGCGTTGGTCCCCCGAAGGTTATCGATGTGCAGGGTCATCGCCGCGTGGTTGACCAGGCCCTGGAAGAACTCGTGAAACAGGTCCACGTCGAAGCTCCCGATCAGAGGCCGGGTGAAGGTGCAGCCGAAGGTCAACCCCGGGCGACCCGACAGGTCGATGACCACCCGCGAGAGGGCCTCGTCCAGTGGAACATAGGCGTGTCCATAGCGGCGGATGCCCTGCTTGTCCCCCAGGGCCCGGGCCAGGGCCTGACCCAGGGTGATCCCGATGTCCTCCACCGTATGGTGGGCATCGATATGCAGATCGCCGGCCGCCTGGATCTCCAGGTCGATGAGCCCGTGACGGGCCACCTGATCCAGCATGTGCTCCAGGAAGGGCAGGCCGGTTTGGAGGCTGGTGCGCCCGCTCCCGTCCAGATCCAGGGCAACCCGAATCTGGGTCTCGAGGGTGTTTCGCTCCACCTCGACGCGGCGAGGGTTCGATTCCGATGCCATCAGGGACTCGATGTGGGCCTACGGCGCCTCATTTAACCACAGAGGAGGCCCGCTCCCCCAATCCTCAGGACTCCAGCCAGAAGGTCACGGGGCCGTCGTTGGTCAGACTCACCTGCATGTCCGCCCCGAATCGGCCGGTGGCCAGAACGGGGTGCGCGATGCGCGCGCGCTGCACCAGGTAGTCGTAGAGCCGCTCCCCGAGCTCCGGAGGGGCGGCGCGGGTGAAGCTCGCGCGGGTGCCCTTCTTGGTATCCGCCGCCAGGGTGAACTGGGAGACCAGTAGCAGCCCGCCGCCCAGATCCCGCAGGCTCCGGTTCATGCGACCCTCCGCGTCCGGGAAGACCCGGTAGCCCAGGATACGCTCCAGGAGCCGGTCCGCCCGGGCCTCCGTGTCTTGCGGCTGGACCGCGACCAGCACCAGCAGCCCGCGACCGATGGCCCCGACCGTCTCCCCCGCCACTTCCACCCGGGCCTCGCTGACCCGTTGCAGGAGCCCGATCACCCGAGCTCCCGCGCGAAACGATCCGTCGACTCCACCAGTGCGGCGCGGATGCCGGGCTCGAAGGCGGAGTGGCCCGCATCCGGGATGACCCGAAGCTCCGCCCGAGGCCAGGCCTGGTGCAGCTCCCAGGCGGAGCGCAGGGGACAGATCAGGTCGTAGCGGCCGTGGATGATCACACCGGGGATCCGGGCGAGACGGGGGGCATCCTCGATCAGCTGGTTGGGCCGGAAGAAGGCGTGGTTGACGAAATAGTGACACTCGATGCGCGCGAGGCTGAGCGCCAGGTGGGGCTCCGCGAAATGGGCCTGGATGTCCGGGTTGGCGAGCAGGGTGGCGGTGCGCCCCTCCCAGACCGACCAGGCCTTGGCCGCCGCCATCCGGGCGACCTCGTTGGATCCCGTCAGCCGGCTGTGATAGGCCGCGACCAGGTCCTGCCGCTCCTCGGGCGGGATGGGTCCAAGGAAGTCCGCCCAGTAGTCCGGGAAGGCCCAGCTCGCCCCCTCCTGATAGAACCACCGAATCTCGGAGTCGCGGCACAGAAAGATGCCCCGCACCACCAGGGCCAGCGCGCGCTCCGGATGGGTCTCCGCGTAGGCCAGGGCCAGGGTCGAGCCCCAGGATCCACCGAAGACCAGCCAGCGCTCGATACCGAGACGCTCGCGGACACGCTCCATGTCCGCCACCAGGTCCCAGGTGGTATTGGCGTCCAGGGACGCATGGGGGGTGGAACGCCCGCAGCCTCGCTGGTCGAAGAGCACGATCCGGTAACGCGCGGGATCGAAGAATCGGCGATGGGTCGCCTCGCAACCGGCGCCCGGGCCCCCGTGCAGGAAGACGGCAGGGATGCCGTCCGGGCGGCCGCACTCCTCCACGTAGAGTCGGTGGCCTCCCCCGACGGCCAGCTCGTAGGTCGCGTGGGGGTTGATGGGGGGATAGAGATCGCGCAGCACCGCTTTCTCGAACATGATGCCTCAGGGACTTGAGCCCGGGATCCCGCGGGACGGTCACACGCGTCGGGGCCCGTCATCCAGTGTTGTCGGAATATCCTTACATGGACCTGGGGATTTGGCGACGCCGGTTACCGGAAGTTTCCTCGGGTGCTGCGTGGCCTCCAGGTCCATGATTAAGGCGTCGCCGGAACGGGTCGCCAAGGATGGCGAATCGCAGGGCAGCGATACCAGACTCCGAATCCAGACCAAGCCTGGCGACACCCCGCCGCAGGGACGCGGCGGACCTCCACCCGCGTCGAAGCGCCGGAATTCCCGCGCCCCTCCGAAGAGCCACTCAATCCGCCTTGACGGGACTCAGGTTGGGAACCGAGCGCAACCGCTTGGCCGCCGCGTACTCCGCATCGGTCATCCGGCTGCCGACGACATTGCGCAAGAGGACCGCGTCCCGATCCCCCTGCTCCACCGCGAGCGACAGCCAGTAGTGTGACTGGGCCAGGTCGATCTCCACCCCGCGGCCCTCGGCGTAGATGAGTCCCATCGCGTACTGGGCGTCCACCTCCCCCTTCTGGGCCAGGTCCCGGATCAGCGGCACCTTGGACGGGTCGTTGCGCAGCAGGATCAGGTCTTTCAGATAGCTCTTGTTGGACACGGAGACCGACCTCCAGCCAGGCGATCGAACGGGCGCTCCGACCTGCGCATCGGGGGCATCACGGGTGGCGATCGCGGCGCAGCGCCGGCCTCGATCGGTGACGCGGGCTCACCTCGAGTTGATGAGGTTTGCGGTCGACAGGCTACTGGCAGGTCGGGCGACCCCAAAAACGAAGGGCGGGAGGACCCGCCCTTTCGCGTGGGGATTCGCCGCGACGCACTTGGAGATCCGCCACCCGGGGTGGCCTCCGCCGCGCCTTCGAGGTCCGACCCCTATCCCTTGACCCACTCCCCGAAGTTGTCGGTGGTCTTCTCCTCGCCGTCCGTGTAGCCCGCCTCGTAGGCCTCGGTCAGGCGCTGCTCCTCGCGCTTGGGGTTCTGCAGGAAGCCGCACTGCCAACCCTGGATGTATTCGTCATCGACACCCATTTGCTCCATTTTGGTGACGGCGTCGTAGTAGAACTGGTTCATATCCGATCTCCGAGCGTTCTGTTTATGGAAGCTTTGCCTTCGAAATCTTCCAGGCGAGTCTCAAGGGCGCCCTGACACGCCACCGACATCTCGACTGGTCCTCTCTCTCTGGTCCGGGGGTTGCCCCGATGGCAGCGATTCGGGCGCCTTGGGGGGGACGAGAAGGGGCATAAGAATACAGCGTATTTCTTATGAGTGACAAGACGCTGTGGCTAATCCCGGTCTCTCCGGGGGCCGCATCGTCCACCGCCCCGCGCGCCGGGTTGCGAAGCGCCAGGCCAAAACCCATGTTCCAAGTGTCACAATGGCCCGAACTGCGGCCGACCGCCACCCAACCAGAGATAGCAGCCCCACGTCATGCGTCCAGCCCTGTTGCTTCGCGTCCTGGAGCGCGAGTTCGTCAGCACCGCCGAAGGTCACCACACCCCCGTCATGCTGTGGGGCCCACCCGGTGTGGGTAAGTCCCAGATCGTGGCCCACATCGCCGCACGCCACCAGGTCCCCATGATCGACATCCGGCTCTCCCAGATGGAGCCGAGCGACCTGCGGGGCATCCCCTTCCGGGTCGAGGACCGGGTGGAGTGGGCCGTCCCGGCCATCCTGCCGGACGCCGAGCGCCACGGTCCCACCGGCATCCTGTTCCTGGACGAGATCACCTCGGCCCCTCCCGCCGTCTCGGCTGCCGCCTACCAGCTCATCCTGGACCGGCGGCTCGGCGAGTACGAGGTGCCCGAGCACTGGGCCATCTTCGCCGCCGGCAACCGCCAGGGGGACCGGGGTGTCACCTACAGCATGCCGGCCCCGCTGGCCAACCGCTTCTCCCACTTCGAGGTGGACACCCACCTGGACGACTGGGTGGCATGGGCCTACCAGAGCGGCATCGACGAGCGCCTGATCGCCTTCCTGCGCTTCCGCCCGGAGCTGCTCTTCGACTTCGACCCAGCCCATAACCCGGTGGCCTTCCCCTCCCCCCGGTCCTGGGAGTTCGCCCACCGGGGGCTGAAGAAGTTCGAGGACCATCCGGAGCTGCTCCAGGGAACGCTGCAGGCCTGCGTGGGTCCGGCCGCCGGTATCGAGCTCACGGCCTTCGTCAATAGCCTGGACCAGATGCCGGACCTTGACGCCATCGTCAACGGCGATCCGGTACCGGTGCCGCGGGAGATCGATCTCCAGTACGCCGTCGCCGCCGCCCTGGTCGGGAAGGCCATCCGCTCCAAGGACAGCGACAACGCGGCCGAGGTCATCGGTAACATCCTGCGCTACGCGGGCCGCTTCCCCCAGCGGGAGATGGGCGTCATGCTGGTCTCCGACCTCCACCGCGCCATCGGCAGCCGGCTCTTCGAGGTCCCCGCATTCACCGACTGGGCCCAGGCCGTGGCCGACGTGATGCTCTTCGAGTGAGCCGGGGAAAGATCGGTCCGCCGATGGACGCAAGGGCTCAGGCATGATTTCGGTTGCCCCGCGGGCCTCGCCCACCGAATCAAGGTGGAACGGGCGCCGCTGTCGAACGCGCCGCGCATCCACACCATTCGCGTTCATTTGCGTTCATTCTCGGACTGTTGAATCGTAAACCTGAACTAACACCTCGCCGCCCGGACCATGCCCCACGACCTGAGCGCCATCGAGACCAAGCTCGCCGCCGCGCGCACCCGGCTCATCCTGGACAAGCCCTTCCTGGGGGCCCTTGTGC
>JBAPYD010000258.1:0-2765 GCA_049284555.1 Chromatiaceae bacterium
CAAAATCCGGCCCCAGCGCCATCGCGCTGTCAGCGAAATCCCCGCCCCGCCATCCTTCCCACTGATCCGTCATGTCTTTTCCCTGAGTGGACACAAAAGACCGAGGGGCGGAGATCAGGTCATCTGAGGGTAGAACCGAGCCGTCTGGGTGTCGGGCGGCCGGACCCGGCCAGAAGCGGTCCCCGAGCATGGTTCTGTTCGCGACGGCTAAGGGACGTTAAGCGGCCGCCTGACAGATCGAAGTATTTGACTCTGGCCCCTTCTCCCTTGCATCCAAACCAAGGCGCTGCGCTTTGGGTGGCTATGGCCGCGATTGCACGCTCACCAGAATCGGGGATCGGGGCTTTCCTACAGATGTATCGGGCGATTGCCCTGGCGGTTCGGGCTGACGCTGCCTAAGGTTGTCAGCGGCCCCGCCTGAAGTGTGTGGCGGGCACTCGGAGATCCACTGGAGATTTGGATCCATGAAGCCCTTCCTGTCGCTTCCCTCCCCACCGCTGGTTCTGCTTTGTTGCGCTGCGCTCGCCCCGACGGCCCCCGCCTTGGCCGCACTGGAACGGTTCACCCTGCAGGCCGGCGGCAACTATCTCGTTATCGAGGTGCTAGACGATGACCTGCTGCACCTCGAGTACGGTCACGGACCCACCCCGGCGGCGGACCGCCCCATCCCGACCACGCCGATGATCGCCAAGACCGACTACGCGGGTCCGAGCCATGTCACCTTCGATGGCAACGGCTCGGTGGAGACACCGGACCTGCGTCTCAGCGTCGACCCGGCGACCCTGGCGGTGACCCTGGTGGACCGGACCAAGAATGACCTGGTACTCACGACCCTCTCCCCGCTCGCGCTCAAACAGGCACGCAAGACCCTGGAGGCGACCATCATCGGCGAGCTCGACATTTACGGTCTCGGCCAGCAATTCGTAGAGCCGGGCAACGCGGACATCGACTGGGAGGATCGCATCCGTCAGGGCGGGGAGTTCGGCAATGTCATGGCCGGCTTCAACGGCGGCGCGAACGGCAACACCCAGATGCCAATCCTCTACGCGGTGCGCGGCGCCAGCTTCGACAACTACGCCCTGTTCCTGGACAACGCCTATCGACACCACTGGGACTTCAGCGCGGAGACAAAATGGCGGGTCGAGGTCTCCGATGGACCGCTCAGTCTGTACCTGATGACCGGTCCAGATCTGGCGGACCTGCGCAGCGATTACATGGAGCTGGTTGGTCACCCGCTGGTGCCGCCGAAAAAGATGTTCGGCCTGTGGATGTCGGAATACGGCTACGACGACTGGCAGGAGCTGGACGGCAAGCTCGCAAGTCTTGTGGAGAACGACTTCCCCCTGGATGGTTTCGTGCTGGACCTGCAATGGTTCGGCGGGATCAGGGCGGGCTCCGACGACACCCGGATGGGTTCGCTCACCTGGGATGAGCAGAAATTCCCGAGCCCGGCACAGAAGCTCGCCGACCTCCAGGCCGATCAAGGCGTCGGCATCATGCTGATCGAGGAGGCCTACGTGGGCCGCGCCCTGCCCGAGCATGCGGACCTCGCTGGGCGCGGCTGCCTGGCCGTCAACTGCGGCGATCGCCAGCCGGCCTACATCACGGCCAACCCCTGGTGGGGCAAGGGCGGCATGATCGACTACACCAGCGACGCCTGCGGCGACTATTGGCACGACACCAAGCGCCAGCCGCCGATCGAGGACGGCGTCATCGGCCACTGGACCGACCTCGGCGAGCCGGAGATGTATCGCGGTGACTCCTGCTACGCGGGCGGCACCCATCCCGACATCCACAACCTGTTCAATATGAGCTGGCTCGAGGGCATCCACCGCGGCTATGGCCGCAGCGGTAGCCAGCAGCGGCCCTTCATGATGTCGCGCTCGGGGGCTGCCGGTCTGCAGCGCCTCGGTGCGGCCATGTGGTCCGGGGACATCGCGTCCCGCCTCGGAAGCCTCGCCGCCCACAGCGCGAATCAGATGCACATGTCGTTCTCCGGGGTCGACTTCTACGGCAGCGACATCGGCGGCTTCCACCGCAACCTGGACGGCGATCTCAACGAGATGTACACGCGGTGGTACGCCTACGGCATGCTGTTCGACATCCCCGGGCGACCACACACCGAGAACCTGTGCAACTGCAAGGAGACGGCACCCGACCGCATCGGCGACCTGGCGAGCAACCGGGACAACACGCGACTTCGCTACGGGCTGATCCCCTATCTCTACTCCCTCGCCCACCGGGCCTACCGCTTCGGCGAGCCGGTGATGCCACCGCCGATCCTGTACTACCAGACCGACGAGCGGCTGCGGCACGAGGGCGACCACAAGCTGATCGGCCGCGACCTGCTGGCCGCCATCTCCAGCCGCTACGGCGAGGAGCAGCTCGACGTCTATCTGCCGGCCGGCGCCTGGTTTGATTGGCGCACCGGAGAGCGGCACGACAGCCAGAACGGCCATAGCATCCGGGTCCCCCTGCGGCGCGAGGGGCGCCTCACGCTGCCCCTCTATGCACGGGAGGGCGCCATCATTCCGGTGCAGCACGTCGATGCCGAGACGGCCAATGCGCTGGGCGCGCGCCGTGACGGCAGCGTCCGTAGCGAGCTGATGGCCCGAGTCTTCGCCGGTCCCGACGCCAGCGAGTTCACCCTGTTCGAGGACGACGGCATGACCATCGCCTACCAGCAGGGGGCGGTGCGGGAGACCCGTATCCGCCAACAACAGACGGGAGACACGGTGGCCATCACCATCGACCCCGTACAGGGC
>JBAPYD010000259.1:0-1902 GCA_049284555.1 Chromatiaceae bacterium
CCACGCGAGCGCAGCCCGAGCATCGCACAGAGCTCGTCCAGCGTTGGCGGGTGCCCGAGCTGCCCGGCGCGCTCACGCAGGACATCGAGAATCTGCTGTTGGCGTCGGGTGAGTCGCATGGTCTGGCGGTTTCCTGTTCGTTCTCCCATTGTATGCTAGCCTTATAGAGAACCAAAAGAGAACGCGCCCTCGGCGCGCTGTTGTGGACAACCGCCACCGGAGCCCAACATGCAGGCCGTCACCTACCTCCTGCCCAAACGCCGGCACACGGCCTGGAACCCGGCGCTGGAACCGCTGGACCTGGCTGCCGAGTCCGGCGTCGAGATCCCGTTGCTGGGCTATGTCACCGCCGGGCAGCCGGTCGACATCCCGCAGGAGCGGGAAACCGTCACCGTGCCGCGGCACATGGTGCGCAAGAACAGTTACGCGCTGCGGGTGCGGGGGCACTCGATGATCGACGACCACATCCAGGACGGCGACATCATTATCGTGGAGCAGCGCCAGACCGCGGAGAATGGCGAATCGGTCGTGGCGATGATCAACGGCGAGCGGGTCACACTGAAGCGCTTCTACGTCGAAGCGGACGGGATTCGCCTGCAACCGGCCAATCCGGCGATGGCGCCCATCTACCTGCGCCACGAGGAGCTGCAGATCCTCGGGATCGTGGCCGGGGTCATACGCCAGAGCTGAGGGCACAGCCGCAGCGCGGA
This sequence comes from Chromatiaceae bacterium, assembly GCA_049284555.1. Lineage (GTDB taxonomy): Bacteria > Pseudomonadota > Gammaproteobacteria > Chromatiales > Chromatiaceae > Thiodictyon. The sequence continues at coordinate 711 of JBAPYD010000259.1, forward strand.
CGAGGTGCGGACACCGGGGGCTACTTTGCGGGGTTGAAAGCGCGCTACTTCAGTCGCACCCCGGCCGAGGAGGGCTCCCCCGAGGGGTTCAACCCGGATCCCCTGGCACCTATCCGTCGCACTGCCTCGGAGATTGTGGTCCAATCATCGGGGTCAGATCGGATCTTCAAGCGACGCTTCGATTCCAGCTCAAAGTCCCCCGACCCGCACTTGAGCCAGCACACCCCTTTTTTCCACAGCGGCTGTTTGATCGCCGTGCGTGTCGGCGGCCTTTGAACCAGTGCCGGCAAACTGCTCCAGCGGTTTGCGCGCCCCCCGGTTGATCCGCGACCGCGCGCCGACGAAGCCGCAGGCTCATCGGGTGACTCGCCGCCAACGGTCAACAGGGGAGCACCACCTGTGCGGCAGCGGCGGCAGCTTCACGACAGGATGGGACGCTGGCTAGTACGGGCGTCCTCCGCCGCCATAGCCCCCGCCTCTGCCGCCTCTACCCCCGCCACCGCCGTAGCCACCGGGGCCACGACTGCCACCTTCTTCCTTGGGCCGGGCTTCATTGACGGTTACCGCTCGCCCGCCCATATCCTTGCCGTTGAGGGCGGCGATGGCCGCTTTGGCTTCCTGCTCGCTGCTCATCTCAACGAAGCCGAACCCTTTGGATTGTCCGGTGGTGCGATCCGTGATGACCTCGGCAGAGCGAACGGTGCCATGCGCTGCGAATAGCTGCTCAAGGTCACTATTGCGAATGCCGTAACCCAAATTCCCGACGTATAACTTCTTTCCCATGTAGGTACTCCTCAAAAAGCCGTCATCCAGTGCCACGCCCCCAACGGGCTGTGCTCTCAGACGGCGAAACTCTGTGATGGGGATGCCATGACGCCCCGATGCCATACCGCCGAGCCCTAGTACGCAGACCGCCGACACTCTCAAGCCGCACGCCCCGCACGCTAAGCTGCTTCAGCGTTTCCAGCGTGGACGCATACAGAACGATCTGCATCGCGCCCTCTCCGGAGGTTAGGGCCGTTTTCGGGGCCATGAGGGAACGTGGCACGGCCGCCCAATTTCAAGCTTGCACCCGACGGCCTCGATCATAAATCCGCCCAAGCCCGAGTGTGTCACTCGGTGATGGAACTGGAACTGGGGGAGATTGGCAGGATCTTCGCATTTTCATACCCTTGGAAGTGGAAGCTAACCG
>JBAPYD010000260.1:0-3159 GCA_049284555.1 Chromatiaceae bacterium
AGCATGGCCACCCAAAGAAGCAGCGTTGAACTCCGGCGGGTCAAGGGCCTCCGTAAGTTCCTGTTTTAACCTTTGAAGCCGCTTAAGTCAGTGCCATTCGCACCAGCCCCCTGCGCCGCCCGAAGGCAGGACGTCGTAAAGCTCCTGGAACATGACCGTCATAGAGACGCAATCTTCGCGTCCTCGTCCCGACACGAACGGCGGCTATAGTGCGACCGCTATCACACCACGGGTTGGATGTGAATCGCTGCGCGACGCGGCGTCAGCAGGTCCGACCACCATGTTTCGAGCACACTTCATTAGGGTTGGGAATCATGCGCACGAATAAGAAATTGCTTTCCGTCGCGGTCGCGGCGGTGGTGGCGGGCACTGCCGTACCGACGTCCTCGGTCCTGGCGGGCAAGCACTACGGGCAGATGCCCATGGGTACGCTGGTGTTCGACGGAATCGACTACGCGGACACGGATGCCGAGAAGCGCCAGATTCTGGCCGCCGAGGCGGTGACCGTGGACGGTCAGGACTATCCCATCGGCTACAAGACGTTGATGCGCAGCGGCGACCAGCCCGGTCAGGGCATCGAGTTGCCGGAGGAGTGGCGGGGCACCCGCTTCGGCGGCCTCGTCGACGTCAACGGCGATCCGGTGCTGCAGGTCGACGGCTCCCAGCGGGTCTCGCAGTCGAACGATTTCTCATCCCTGCTGGATCTGGGCGACAAGGGCCTCTGGATGGTCTCCCATTTCGAGGATCGCCCGGCGGCGATGTACCTGAGCCAGCTGAGCCAGGACGAGGAGACCGGGGAGCTCAGCGCGGTCAAGACCCGCCCCATCGATTTCTCTCAGGTCCGCGGCGGCTGGGTGCACTGCGCCGGCAGCGTCACCCCCTGGACCACCCACCTCGGCAGCGAGGAGTACGAGCCCGATGCGCGCATGTTCGGGACCGATCCGCTGACGGGCACGACCTTCCCCGAGGGGATCAAGTACACCTACGACCGCGACGACAACGCGATCGAGGATACCTACTACAGCGCCATGTTCGACTACGTCGGCGGCGACGCGACCGCGCTGAATCCCTACGACTACGGCTGGACGGTCGAGGTGCAGGTCAAGAACGACAAGGGCGATACGGACGTGGTCAAGCACTACGCCATGGGCCGCACGGCGCTGGAGCTGGCCTATGTGATGCCCGACGAGATGACCGCCTACCTGACCGACGACGGCACCAACGTCGGACTCTTCATGTTCGTCGCCGACAGGAAGGGTGACCTCAGCGCCGGCGCGCTCTACGCGGCCAAGTGGGTGCAGAAGACCTGCGGACCGGAAGTCAATGCCCCGGCGGCGGGTTGCGCCGATCTGGAGTGGATTCCGCTGGGCCATGCGACCAACGACCAGATCGAGCAGTACCTGGTCGCTCCCGGCAAGCTGACCTTCGGGGACATCTTCGACGCCAAGATCCCCTACGCCGACGACAGCTGCGACGCCGGCTACACCCTGGTCGCCAAGGGCCACGCCGCGACGACCGGCGATACCTACAAGGAGTGCCTGAAGCTCAAGCCCGGCATGGAGATCGCCGCCTCCCGCCTGGAGACCCGCCGCTACGCGGCGATGCTTGGCGCCACCACCGAGTGGCGCAAGATGGAGGGCATCACCTTCGATCCCGACGGGAAGAAGCTCTACCTGGCGATGAGTGAGGTCGAGTACGGCATGGAGGACATGGGTGCGCAGCCGGCGTACAACATCGCCGCGGCGGACCACATCGACGTCGAGCCGAACGACTGCGGCGCCGTCTACGCGATGGACGTTGGAAAGTACCAGGGTATCGGCAGCAAGTACGTCGCGAAGAACATGTACGGGGAGGTCGAGGGCATCCTCGACGGCGTCTCGCCGAACAAGTGCAACCTCGACGGGATCGCCAACCCCGACAACCTGACCTTCATCACCGGCTACAACACCCTGATCATCGGTGAGGACACCGGCTCCGGTCACCAGAACGACGTGATCTGGGGCTATGACCTCGCCTCGAAGGGCCTGACGCGCATCCTCAGCACGCCCTACGGCTCCGAGACCACCTCCCCCTACTGGTATCCGAACATCAACGGCTTCGGCTATCTGATGGCGGTCACCCAGCACCCCTACGGCGAGTCCGATTCGGACAAGTACGAGATCGGCTCGATGGCCGACCGCGGCTATACCGGCTATGTCGGTCCTTTCCCGGCGATGGGGAACGGGAAGCCTGGCCATCACGACTACGACGAGGATCGCCGCGGCAAGGACCGGGACGACGACTAGTCCCGAAGCCAGCTTGATCGGCTGACGGGACAGGTTCCACGCCTGCTCCCACGAGGACCACTCTCCCCGGACCCGGGGCGCAGACCCAAGGGCGCCCGGGTCCGGCGGAGATGATTCCTAGGCCGAGACCTCCAGCATTCTTGCCTTCTCGGCGCTCGCCAAGCCCATTGCCGCGGGCGACCGAATCACTGGGAGATCCGTCATGCAAGTGAACCGCACGAAGCTCGCCGTCGCCGCTCTGCTCGCCGTTGGTCTCGCTGTCCCTACCCTCGGCCTCGCACGGGACGACGATGATCGTGAGAAGGGCCATCATTCGCACGAAAGGCATCACGAGAAGGGTAGGGAGCAGCGGCTCAATGTGCAGCTCGGCCCACGCCCCTACTTTCTGGTCGAGGACATGGACGACAGCGAACTCAAGGAGGATCTCCAGAAGTGCTCCGAGGGTCCCTTCAAGACGACCAAGTTCTCTATTGGCCACCGGGGCGCCGCCCTTCAGTTCCCCGAGCACACCAAGGAGTCCTACGAGGCGGCCGCGCGCATGGGCGCGGGCATTATCGAGTGCGATGTGACCTTCACGAAGGACGGCGAGCTGGTGTGCCGGCATTCCCAGTGCGATCTGCACACCACCACCGACATCGTCACGCACCCGGATCTGAACGCCAAGTGCACACAGCCGTTCCAGCCCGCCGTGTATGACGGCTCGGGCGCCCTGGTCACGCCGGCGTCCGCGATGTGCTGCACCAGCGACATTACGCTTGCCGAGCTCAAGACCCTCAAGGGCAAGATGGATGCGTCGGACACCGGCGCCACCACCCCCGAGGCGTACCTCGGCGGCACCCCCGACTGGCGCACCGACCTCTATGCCGGTCCCAGC
>JBAPYD010000261.1:0-2586 GCA_049284555.1 Chromatiaceae bacterium
CCCTTGGCCGCTGCTATCTGGACCCGGCCAGCCCGCTGGCACTGTGCCCCCGGGACTTCGTCGCCCGCTTTATCCCGCCGAGCATGGAGTGGCTGCGGGACTGGCGGGAGCTGCAGGCCAGCGGCGATCTCCCCCAAGACTCCCGACTGCCGCAGATGATCGCCCAGCGCATGCAGTGGCGGGCCGCCGAGGAGCTGGCTCACCGCTCGGATCGGGGCCGCACCTTGACCAGGGTCGGGATCGCCGTGCTGTTTCCGGATCTAGCGGAACTCGAAGCCGTTTCCCGCGCCCTGACCCCGGAGCTGCGCGAGGTGGGGGGCGGGCTGGAGACGCTGGCCGAGGAGCAGGTGCTGCACTGGGCCACGGGCACGGTTCTGGCGCTGATCCAGGCCGGGGCCATCTTCCACCTGGACCTGGAGCACTTCGCGGAGACGGGCAACTTCGGTGCCTTCGAGTTCGCCCCGCAGAGAAGGCACTGGATACCCCATCGCGGCCGCTTCGGCGCGCCGCGCTTCATCACCCGGGACGCCGGTCGCCACGGCTTTCTGCACTTGGAGGAGCGCGACGGCAATCCGCTGCTGCGCTGGGCGCAGCTCGCCCTGGGCCTGGAGGTCTGCTCACCGGGCATCGTCACCCTGGCCTACGAGGAGCTGCTCAAGGCCCTGGAGCAGGCGCGCATGGGGCGGTTCGTGCTGCTGGAGGACAAGGGAACCCGGGCACGCGTGTTCGGGCTGCTCCCTGGCAGGCTGAGCCTGCATCGGAGCCTGCGCCGGCTGATCACCCCGTCCGGCTCCCAGGCGCTCTGGGTACCGGAAGAGGCCGCGGAGGTGCTGAGCGGGCTGCCGGCCTGGAACAGCCCCGGCGAGGTCCTCCGGCCGGAGCCCGCGGGCGGGAACAACTGGTGGCATGCCCGTCTCGCTGGCGGCGATGTCACGCGGGTCATCGCCCACGAGCACACGGGTCTCCTGGAGCGGGACGAGCGGGTCGCCCTGCAGGACCGCTTCATGGCCCCCGATGATGCCTGGCAGCCCTGGTACGAGAACCTGCTCTCGGCGACGCCGACCCTGGAGATGGGCATCAACATCGGCTCCCTGTCCAGCGTCATGCTGGGGGGTGTTCCGCCCAACCAGGCCAGCTTCATCCAGCGCATTGGCCGCGCCGGCCGCCGGGATGGCAACGCGGCGGTGTTCGCCATCGCCGACGCCTCCCCGGACGGGCACGATCAGTACTTCTTCGCAAACCCCCTGGAGATGCTGCACGGCGACGTGGAGCCGCCCGCGATCTATCTGAACGCGGCGGAGGTGCTGCGCCGCCAGATCTACGCCTTCTTCTTCGACCATTGGGTGGCCGAGGAAAGCCCGGTCTTGCCGGACAGGCTGAGCGAGGCGCTCGACCAGGTCGCGAAAGGGGACGGCGACGCCACGCGCTTTCCCTTCAACTACCTGGACTTCGCCAACCGCAACGAGCCCGCCCTGTTCGATGCCTTCTGCCGGATGCTGGGCACGGAGCTGCGCCCCGAGACCCGCACGAAGCTCGAGGAGCTCATCACCGGGACGGAGCAGCAGAAGAACCTGCGCGCCCGATTCCTGGCCTACTTCGAGGAGACCCACGCGGAGCGCGAGTCCTGGAAGAAGCGGCGCAAGGCCATCAATGCCGAGCTGGCGCGGCTTCGGAAGCGCCCCGAGGACGAGCAGACCCTGGCCGAGATCGACATCCTGGAGAAGGAGCGGGCGGGGCTCGGACAGCGCATCCAGCAGCTCAACAGTGAGTACCTGCTGGAGGCCATGACCAACGCCGGCCTGCTGCCGAACTATGCCTTCCCGGAGGAAGGGGTGGCGCTGACCACCATCATCCACGGCACCCGATCCGGCGGTGAGGAATATTCGGTGCCGGTGCACCGCTACAGCCGGCCCGCCCATGCGGCCCTGGCGGAGTTCGCGCCCCGCAACACCTTCTTCGCCCACAAGAGCAAGGTCCAGGTCGATCAGATCGACATGAGCGTGGAGCCGCCCGCCGAGCACCGCTTCTGCGCCAGCTGCCATTTCCTGGCCCCGCTCACCGAATCGGAGGCGAAAGCGGATACCTGCCCCCACAGCGGCGACAGCCACTGGGCCGACGGCAGCCAGGTGCGGCCCGTGCTGCGCCTCAGGCGCGCCGTCGCCAACATCAAGCGCGCGGACAAGACCCGTATCACCGAGACGGACGAGGCCCGCAACCCCCGCTTCTATGCCCGCCGACTGCTGATGAACTTCGACGGCGAGGACGTGCGCAGCGCCTGGACGCTGGAGTCTCCCCAGGCCATCTATGGCTTCGAGTTCATCGTCAAGGCCACCTTCCATGACCTCAATCTCGGTCAGCCCGCACCGCAAGGCGCCGTCGAGCACGCGACCCTGATTGCCGGCGACGACAGCGCAAAGACCGGCTTCTCCCTGTGCAGAAGCTGCGGCATGGTCCAGCCCGGCGGGACCAACAGCGGCGACGAGGAGCGCAAGCAGGAGCACACCCCGGACTGCCCGGACCGCCACGCCACGGGAACCGAGCATCTGCTGGATCGGCTCTTCCTGTACCGCCGGTTCGAGTCCGAGT
>JBAPYD010000262.1:0-8419 GCA_049284555.1 Chromatiaceae bacterium
CCCGACGGCGACGGCCCGCCAGCGATTCGGGCCGAGGGGCTGACCCATCGTTTCGGTGACTTCACGGCGGTCGATCGCGTCAGCCTCTCCATCCACAAGGGGGAGATCTTCGGTTTCCTGGGCTCCAACGGCAGCGGCAAGACCACCACCATGCGCATGCTGACCGGCCTGCTCCCGGTCTCGGAAGGCGCGGCCTGGCTCTTCGGGCGTCCGGTTGAGGCCGGAGACGCCGCCCTGCGCCGGCGTCTCGGCTTCATGTCCCAGTCCTTCTCGCTCTACGGGGAGCTCACGGTGCGGCAGAACCTGGACCTGCACGCCCGGCTCTACCACCTGTCCCCCGAACGGATCCCCCGGCGCGTTGCCGAACTCGCCGAGCGCTTCGACCTCGCGCCCCACCTGGACGCCCGCGCCGAGGATCTGCCCCTGGGGGTGCGCCAACGCCTGTCTTTGGCGGTGGCGGTGATCCACGAGCCGGAGTTGCTGATCCTGGACGAGCCGACGTCCGGGGTGGACCCTATCGCGCGCGACCGCTTCTGGGGGCAGCTCGTCGAGCTGTCACGGGGCCGCGGGGTGACCATCTTCATCTCCACCCACTTCATGAACGAGGCGGAGCGCTGCGACCGAATCTCCCTGATGCACGCGGGGCGGGTGCTCGCCCAGGGCACGCCGGCGGCGCTGAAGGCCGAGCAACGGACCGCGACCCTGGAAGACGCCTTCATCGCCCACATGGAGCAGGCGGCCGCGCAAGCGGGGGAGGATCTGCCCGAGGAGCCCGGTCCGAATCGGGAGCCCCTCCTTCCCAGCGGCCCGCGTGCGCGCGGCGGCCCCAGCCGCTTCTCCCTGCGCCGGCTGTGGGCCTATACCCGGCGCGAGGGCACCGAGCTCAGGCGCGACCCGATCCGCCTCGCCTTCGCCCTGCTCGGGCCGGTGCTCCTGATGATCGCCATGGGCTATGGGATCTCCTTCGACGTGGACGACATCGGCTATGCGGTGCTCGACCGGGACCGCACGCCGGAGAGCCGGGACTATCTGGAGCAGTTCGTCGGCTCCTCGTGGTTCTCGGAGCAGCCGCCGCTGATGAGTGAGACGGACCGAGAGCGGCGGCTCGCCAGCGGTCGCCTGGCCCTGGCGATCGAGATCCCGCCCGGGTTCGGACGCGACCTCAAGCGCGGGGATCAGCCCGAGGTCGGCTTCCTCATCGACGGGGCCATCCCCTTCCGGGGCGATACCATTCGCGGCTATGCGCAGGGCGCGCATCGTCACTATCTGGAGGGCCGGGGCGCCTCCCAGGCCACCCTTCCGACGGACTCGCCGGTGGAGGTGCGCACCCGCTTCCGGTACAACCAGGCCTTCAAGAGCGTCTACGCCATGGTGCCCGGGATCCTGATGCTGTTGCTCATCATGATCCCTGCGACCATGACCGCGGTGGGGGTCGTGCGGGAGAAGGAGCTCGGCTCCATCACCAACCTCTACGCCACCCCCACCAACGGGGCGGAGTTCCTGCTGGGCAAGCAGCTCCCTTACATGGCCCTGGCGCTCCTGAGCTACCTGACGCTCCTCCTCATGGCCCTCTTCCTGTTTCGCGTGCCTCTCACCGGGGGGATCGGCGCCCTCACCGTCGGGGCGGTGCTGTTCGTCTTCGCGAGCACCGGCCTGGGTCTCCTGATGTCCACCTTCATGCGCACGCAGATCGCCGCCGTTTTCGGCACGGCCATCGTGAGCACCATCCCCACCATCCTGTTCTCGGGGATGCTGGTGCCGGTCTCCTCGCTGACCGGGCCGGCCCGAATCATGGGCTACGGCTTTCCCAGCGCCTGGTTCAATCATGTCAGCGTGGGGAGCTTCACCAAGGGCCTGACGCTCGGGGACCTGTGGCTGGACTACGTGGTGCTGGGGGCCTTCGGTCTCGGGTTCTTCCTGGTCGGACTCGCCTTGCTGCGTACCCAGGAGCGCTGACGTGCGGCTCACCAACGTCTACCGCCTGGGGCTCAAGGAGCTGATCAGCCTGCGCTACGACCCGGTGCTGGTCTTTCTGATCATCTACGCCTTCACCTTCGCCATCATCGCGCCGGCACGGGGGGTGAAGCTCGAGCTTCAGAACGCCTCGGTGGCGGTGGTGGACGAGGACCGGTCCCAGCTCTCGGCGCGCCTGGCCGATGCCCTGCGCCCCCCCTATTTCCAGCCGCCGGAGCAGATCGCGGTGGGTGAGATCGACGACGCCATGGATGCGGGGCGCTACACCTTCGTGATCGATCTGCCGCCCCGGCTCCAGGCCGATGCGGTCGCGGGGCGCCGTCCGGTGGTGCAGGTGAACGTGGATGCCACCGCCATGGCTATGGCGGGGGCGGGTGCGCGCTATCTGGAGCAGGTGCTCGCCGAGGAGCCCATCAACTACCTCCAGGGTGCCCGAGCCGATCCGCCGCACACCGTGCTCGCGGTCAGCCGGCTTGCCTTCAACCCCAACGGGGAATCCGTGTGGTTCCTGGGGGTGATGCAGATCGTCAACATGGTCACCCTGCTCGGCATCGTTCTGACCGGGGCGGCCCTCATCCGCGAGCGGGAGCATGGAACCATCGAGCATCTGCTGGTGATGCCGCTGACCTCCGCCGAGATCATGCTCGCCAAGGTCTGGTCCAATGCACTGGTGATCCTGCTGGGCGCCACCTTCGCCCTGCTGGTGGTCGTCCGTGGGGTGCTCGGCGTGCCCATCACGGGCTCCATCGGGCTCTTCGTGCTCGGGCTCGGGGTCTATCTCTTCGCCCTGACGGCCCTCGGCATCCTGCTTGCCACCTTGGCCCGCACCATGCCCCAGTTCGGGCTGCTGTCCATTCCCGTGTTCCTGGTGATGTATATGCTCTCGGGCGCCAACACGCCGCTCGATGCCATGCCCGAGCTGCTCCAGCGGGTGATGCTCCTCTCACCCACCACCCATTTCGTCACCTTCGTCCAGTCGGTCCTGTTCCGCGGGGCCGGGCTCGGCCTCGTCTGGCCCCAGCTGGTCGCTACCCTTGGGCTTGGGGTGCTCGCCTTCGTCGCCGCCCTCGCCAGGTTCCGGGAGACGGTGAGCCTCACTCGCTTGTGAGGGGGGATCCGCTGTTGAAAAAAGGGGCGGGACGCCCTTGGCCCGCACGGGAAGCGCAATGGATCCGCGCTTCCCTAGCCCGGCCCCCCTGGGTCTTCACGAAGCGGATCAATGACCGACTCTGAGTCATCCACGCCGTAGCGGCGCAGGATCGTATCCAGCTCGCCGGATTTCGCGATCTGGGACAATCCGGCGCTGAACTCGGCCGCAAGCTCCGCCCGACGGCAGATGAAGTCGTGGGCGATGGGCTCGAAAAGGTCGTGGAAGACGACCTCGGTGTCCTTTCCATCCTGCTCTTTGAGATAGTTCAGATACCAGCTGGTGAGGAGACCGTCGGCGACGATGACGTCGACGCTGCCCTGCAACAGGAGCAGGACCTGAGCGCGGTGGTTATAGATCTCCCGGTAATTGGGGTTGTCGCTGACCGCGGCGCGGAAGCGCTCGCCGAGATAGATCCTGGCGCCCTCATAGGCCAGCACCCGCTTCGTCTTCAGGTCCTCTATCTGGTTTACCTGAATCCCCGCCCGGGTGACGGCGAAATCGTGGAGCAGCCGGGTGCTGCGCGTGCGGCTCCACCCGTGCTCGGCTCCAGGGGAGATCATGGGGATACAGTCGACCCGCGAGTCGTCCCTGATGAGGTTGGTCAGCGTACGGCCACTGACGTAAAGCGGTCGGACCCTGTGTCCCTGGGCGGCGAAGGCGGCCTGGATGATGTCGTAGGCGAGACCGCTGCCTTTGAAGGGCAGGAAGTAGGGCTGCAGGGAGACGGGCACCGCCACCACCACTTCGGTCGCGTGCAGCGAGCCGGTCGCGCCGGCCAACAGCGCGGCGAGGCAGAGGCGGATGGCTACCACGGCATCGTATTCCGCATCAGATTCCAGGGTTGGGTGAAGGTGTTGGTGCCGCGGTTGATGTCCTGCATCATCTGGCCCATCTGCGCGTTCATCCCGGTGACATTGCCCGCCATTGCCTGTACCGCGACGTTGAGGGTCCCCATATCCTGCCTCATGGCCGACAGATCGGCTGCCATCGATGCCTGAATGGTCTGGATCGCGCTGTTGATGGTGTTGATGTTGTAGTCCATGGCGACGATGCTGGCCTCGATGTCGTCGATGTTGCCATCCATGCTCACCACGCCGATGGTGATGGAATTCATGTAGTCGGCCATGGCGACCAGATTGGTCTTCATGACGCTGACATCCTGGCTCATGTGGTCGACGGAGACCACCATGCGCCCCATGCTCTCTGTCATCCTGCCCATGAAGATCATCATGGCGATCATGGGCACGCCCATGGCGGCGAAGGCCCCGAGTCCCCCCAGACCCCATAGAAGCCACTTGCCGATCGGAGGTCGCTGCGGCCTTGCCGCACCGGGTGCTTGCTCTGGACTAGCGATCATTCGATTCCGCTCCAAATCGGCGCCGCGTCCGGATTCAAGGGACCGTTGGCCCCACGCGGTACGTCATGCAAGAAAGATCCGTTCCAGGGCGCCCCGGGAGACGTTGCCCCGTCCGTCTTCCGCCTCGATGTAATAGCGCACGTCACCGGCACCGACCGGCAGCTCGGCGGTGAGATAGTCGGCCGTCAATCGGGCCCCGGCCTGGGAGGGGTAGGGGCCGTGGTTACGCATGGGCAGGCGCTCCTCGCGGCCGTCGGCGGTGCGGAGCACCAGCTCGACGCGTCGGAGCCCGGAGCAATCGGCGACGAAGGTGTGGGCGACGCCCTGGCGTGGCGCATCCAGCAGGCACCCTTGGCCCCAGCGTTTTCCGCCTGGGTTCTCAGGGGTCACCCAGGGAGGAAAGATGGTCGGCCCCGTGCGGTCGCCCCCGGCCGAGACCAGCCCGTCGACCGCCCGCTCGATCGGGCCCAGACCAAGATTGGCCGCGTCGGTCACCTGCCGGTCCCAGATCGGCTGGCCGGTCCAGTACCAGTAGCAGCTGGTCTCGGCCGTCAGAAGGAGCCGGATGGCCTCGGCCAGCCCCGGGTGACCGGGCTCGCCGTCTTCCAGGGTGTGGACCCGGTTCTGGAACGCCGTGAGCACGGCCCAGGAGTTGAGGTCGGGGGAGTAGGGCTGATCGTAACGGCTGAACCACTTCATGAACTGGGGATCGCCGTTGTCCGCGCCGGACCAGGCCCCGGGCTCGATATGGACGACCCGGGCGGGATCGGGCGGGAAGCGCCGCAGATAGTCCTCGATGGTGGTGAGCTCGAAGCGATGGTCCCGCTGCAGCCATTCGACCAGACGACCGGTGTTGTGCCTGTAGTAGCTGTCCGCCCCGCCGCCGTGATTGTCCCCGTCCGAATGCAGCAGGAAGAAGGGCGGATGGGCGGGGTCGTAGCCACCGGTCTCGACGACGCGGTCGTAGACCTGGCCCAGCACGTCGGGATACTGCAGCGCACCGAAGCCCCCGCGGGCGTCCTCGTTTCCGATGTAGCGCTCGGCCGGGACGGCGATGATCGTGTGGAGGGCCCCGTCCGGGTCCTCGTAGCCCACGAGCTCCGGTCGCAGCAGGCGCGGCGAGATCTTCGAGCCGGCCCAGATGTTGTGCAGCTGCAGCCAGTCGTCCACGGCCGGATTGACCTGCTCGGCCGGGTTCGGCGGCAGCATGCCTTCGCCGATCCCGGCATAGGGGTAATCGCGGCACGCGCGGAAGCGATGAATCGAGTCGTAGATCACCGCCGTCACGCTGGCCTCGTTGAGCGCCGGGATCATGCGTACGTGGAAGGCCGTCTCCGGTGGAAACAGGACCCCCGAGGCCGCGACGCCAAAGGTCCGCTCGATAAGGTCGCGATGCCAGGCGATCTGTCGGACGATGTCCCGATGGGGGATCAGCGGCATGAGCGGGTGGAAGAAGCCGAAGGCCGAGAAGCCGATGCGCGGATTGCCGAGGGCGGTCCTGGCCCCCGCGAGCTGGCGGAGCGCCCCGCTCCAGCCCGCGAAGCGTCCGCCGCAGCGTCCGTCCTCGGCGCAGCGGTCGAGCTGCTCGATCAGCGAGCCGCTCCAGCTCGTAGAGAGACCCCCATGGGGCAGCCCGCCCTCGATGTACTGCCGTACCGCGGCGGGGATGAAGTCGGTGTAGTTGCCGGCCCGTGAGCCGAAGATCTGGTCCTTCTCGCCGTCCCAGGCGTTGCGGTCGGTGGCGCTGTAGTAGGGTTGGTGCATGTGCTTGTGGATGCCGAAGTAGAGCTTCACCTCGGCACCACCGGCGACGGTTGCGCGGACTTGCGCCCGGGGGAGTTCCGGCCGGATCAGGCGCACCTCGCGGTGGGCCTTGATCCAGTCCTCGCCCTGGGCCTGTTGGATGTCACCGCGGCGACAGCCCTCGATCTGGACGCTGATGCGCTCGCCCCCCATGGCCCCCTCGGGCACGGAGGCGACATAGGTCCACTCGCCAGGGGCCGTCTGGCTGGCCCCAACACCAGCGCCGTTCAGCAGGATCTCCTTCCCGGCTCCACGCAGGATCACCTGGGGAAAGGGGATCTCGCCGTCCGCGGTGAACCGGATCGGGAACGCCGGCTGCTTGCCGTCGGGGTCCCGGTGGATCTCCCGGGGACACTCGATGGCCAGGAAACGCGTAAAGATCTTGATGGCTTGCCCCCTTCGACCAGGGTAGGCCGGGTCTTCCGTCGCGGGGTTTGCGGGCGCGGGGCCCAGGATGCTCAGTCAACCAGACGGTAACGGGCGCCGCAGTAGGGACAGACGGATTCCTTGTCCGGCTCGTCCTCGATGGGCAGGTAGACCCGCGGGTGCATGTTCCAGAGGGCGTCCTGCGGCCGCGGGCAGGCGAGGGGAAGGTCCGTGTGCCTGACCTCGATTGCGTTGCCCGGGGTCTGGGCCCGGTGTTGATCTGGGGTGTGGGCTGGTGTCTGGGCGGTGGCCTCGGTCATGGTCGGTCTCCGATGATTGCTTGATGCTCGGGGCAATCTTGGTCTGCGCTCGCTGGGTCTCAGACCAGGGTCAGCCACTCCGGGTGCTCGTCCCGGCGGCCGTGAACCTGATCGAAGTAGAGTCCCTGGAGGCGCTCCGTGATGGGACCGCGGCCGCCCCGGCCGATGGCGCGGCCGTCCACTTCACGGATGGGTGTCACCTCGGCGGCGGTGCCGGTGAAGAAGGCCTCGTCGGCGATATAGACCTCGTCGCGGGTGATGCGCTTCTCGACCACCTCGAGCCCCAGCTCGTCGCACAGGGCCATGACCGTCCGGCGGGTGATGCCGTCGAGGGCCGAGGTGAGGTCCGGCGTATAGAGGATGCCCTCGCGCACGATGAAGATGTTCTCACCGCTGCCCTCCATGACGTAGCCCTCGGCGTCGAGCAGCAGGGCCTCGTCGTAGCCGTCCCGCAGGGCCTCCTGGAGCGCCATCATGGAGTTCATGTAGTTGCCGTTGGCCTTGGCCCGGCACATGGTGATATTGACGTGGTGGCGGGTGAAGGACGAGACCCGGATTCGGATGCCGTTCTTGATGTTGTCCTCGCCCAGATAGGCCCCCCAGGACCAGGCGGCCACCATGCAGTGGACGTCGAGGTTGTCCGCACGCAGCCCCATGCCCTCGGATCCGTAGAAGCACATGGGCCGGACGTACGCGGAGGCCAGGCCGTTCTCGCGGACCACGGCCCGCTGGGCCTCGTTGAGGGTGTCCCGATCCCAGGGCATGGGCATGCCGAGGATATGGGCGGAGTTGAACAGCCGGTCGGTGTGCTCCTTCAGGCGGAAGATGGCCGCGCCCCGCTCGGTCTGGTAGGCTCTGACGCCCTCGAAGACGCCCATGCCGTAGTGCAGGGTGTGGGTGAGGACGTGGATCTTGGCCTCTCGCCAAGGCACCATCTCGCCGTCCAGCCAGATCAGGCCGTCACGGTCCGCCATCGTCGCCATGTGCTGCTCCGCTCGGGTTGGGGGTGCTGCCCCCGTTCGCTTGCCTGGGATGAGAATGTTGCGCCCATTCGTGGCCGCTTCGGATCCGTTCGCCGGCTCAGTTGCCGAGGAGCTGCCGCCAGAGCGCCCGGACCTGGCTCCGCTCGGGTAGCAGATGATCCTCGGGGACCGACTTGGGCTGCTCCTGAAGGGCGCCCCGGTGATAGGCCGAACGCAGGGCCTTGTAGGCTTGCGTGAGCTCCTCGGCCGCCGCCCCGGGCAGCAGTGCGTGCCGGCCCAGGGTCTCCAGGATGCGGATGTTGTCGGTCCAGTCCGCCAAATCCGGGTAGTCTGCCGCCCAGCGAAGGACCGAGTATTGAACCATAAACTCGACGTCGGCAATACCGCCGGGCCCCTGCTTGAGGTCGAAGCGGCCGCCCCCGGACTTGTCCAGGGTTGCGCGCATCCGCTCGCGCATGGCGCGCAC
>JBAPYD010000263.1:0-2038 GCA_049284555.1 Chromatiaceae bacterium
ACACCAGGCCGCAGGGGGTGGCCTCGGGTCCGCCGCTCACGGAGCTCTTCTCGACGATCGGTGCCGCGGAGTCGGGCCAGGCGGTGCCCGAGGGTCCGACCCCGGTGCGCTTCTCCAAGGCTGCCGACTTCGTGAGGGCCGTGATGCCCCATGCCCAGCGCGTCGCGGGCGAGCTGGGGGTGGACCCCCGCCTATTGGTGGCCCAGGCTGCCCTGGAGACCGGCTGGGGTCGCTCGATCATCCGCAACGCGGACGGCACCAGCAGTCACAACCTGTTCAACATCAAGGCGCACCGTTCCTGGGACGGGCCCGTCGCCACGGTGAGTACCCGGGAGTACCTGGGCGGGGCGGCGACCACGGTGCGGGCCGCGTTTCGTTCCTACGACTCGTTCGAGTCCTCCTTCCGTGACTATGTGGACTTCTTGAGGGCCAACCCGCGTTACCGCGAGGCACTCACCCAGACCCACGATCCTGCGTCGTTCGCCCGCTCCTTGCAGGCCGCGGGTTATGCGACAGATCCGAGCTACGCCACCAAGATCCTGCGCATCTTCGGCGATGAGCGGCTCACGAACGCCATGGTCTGACGCGATGCTGCGACACCGTTCCCGGGCGGTGCCCCGAAGACGCCTCTAAAGTTTTCTCGGGTGTGATCGATAGTTGAGTGGACGATGGAGGGGCCTCGGGTGCAGGCCACGCGCCGATGTCTAAGCAGGGTCCCGGGCACGGGCGCCTCTGAGGTCTTTACGGGGAGTCCGGGCAGAACCGGTCGGGGGAGAGCATGGCAGTGGGCGCCAACTTGTTCGGAGTAGGCCTTTCAGGGCTGCGGGCGGCCCAGCTCGGTCTCGCCACCACGTCTCACAATATCGCGAACGCGGGTACCCCAGGCTACAGCCGCCAGCGGCTGGATCTGGCCGCCGGTGTGCCACTGTTCGACTCGGGCAGCTATTTCGGCAGCGGGGTCCGGCTGCTCGAGGTGCGGCGCAGCTACGATCAGTTCCTCACCCACGAGCTCCGATCGGAGACCGCTTTCGCGGCTGAGCAGCGTCTTCATCACACCCTTGCCGCTGGGGTCGACGCCCTGCTCAGTGACACGGGGACGAGTCTCGCGGCCAGTCTCCAGGGCTATTTCGACGCCCTCCAGGAGGTGGCCGCCGACCCTGCCTCCGGGACCGCACGGCAATTCTTGCTGGACCAGGCCGATGGGCTTGCGGGGCGCTTCCGCGATCTGGACGGTCGCCTGCGGCAGACCCATGATGCGGTCGAGGCGGAGGCCAGGGGTGCCGTCGAGTCCATCAACACGCTGGCTGCGGAGGTTGCCCGGCTCAATCGGGGGATCGCCCAGGCGCGGGGGCAGGGCGCGGCGCCGAACGACCTGCTCGATCAGCGTGACGAGCTGATGCGCCAGCTCGCGGCCCAGGTGGGCGTCACCACCCTGATGCAGGACGACGGCTCGCTCAACGTCTATATCGGGAGTGGTCAGACCCTCGTGGTCGGCTCCGAGTCCTACCGGTTGGCGCTGGCGCCGCGCGGGGCGGATCGGCCGACGGCCGGTGTGCTCCTGGAGGGTGGCGGCGGGGGGCAGGTGGAGGTCACGAGCCAGGTGCGCGGCGGAGCCCTGGGGGCGGCCATCGCGTTCGAGGCTGGTCTGCTCTCGGATGCCGAGCGGCGCCTCGGGCAGATCGCCCTCGGGTTGGCGGACGCCATGAACGCCCAGCATCGACTGGGTATGGACCAGAACGGCTGGATCGGTGGGGACCTGTTTACCGCCGTGAACGATCCGACCCTCACGTTGGCCCGCGCGCTGGCCCAGGTTTCCAACAGCGGCAATGCCCGTCTGGACGTCATGATCGACTCGGTGGCCGACCTCGGGGAGAGCGACTACCTGCTGAGCTATGACGGTTCCGCGTACCAGTTGGTGCGGATGAGCGACAAGGCGCTCATTGGCACCTTCGCGAGTCTGCCTCAAGGCCTCGGCAGCGAGGGCTTCAGCATCGCCCTCGAAAGCGGGTCTCCGGCGCCGGGGGACGGTTTCATCATT
>JBAPYD010000264.1:0-15928 GCA_049284555.1 Chromatiaceae bacterium
GCCCTGGGTCCTGGTGGAGCGGCGGCCGGTGGGCGGCAACACCACCATCGGCGGTACGGTAGTGCCTACCCAAGAGATCACCTTCACCGCTCAGATGCCTGGTGCCGTCCAGCTCATCGCCGGATCCGAGGGGGATTTCTTCAAGCAGGGGGCGGTGCTCGCGGTAATCGACGACAGCGAGATGCGGGCCAAGCGGGCGGCGGCCATCGCCCAGATCAGCAACGCGGAGTCCGCCTACAGGAACGCGGAGGTCCAGTACCATCGCGAGCGCAGGGACCCCACCCCGCAGGGCGGCAACATGATGAGCCAGATGATGCCCATGCCCTTCTTCGGGGACGACAAGCCCACGGGCGTGCAGCGGGACGCCACGCTGCACCAGTACGGGACCCAGATCGAGCAGGCCCGAGGGGCCCTGATGGCCGCCCAGGCCCAGCTCAAGGAGATCGATGCCAAGCTCCAGGACGTGCGCAGCGTCGCGCCCTTCGACGGCTATATCGTGCGCAAGCACGTGAACAAGGGGGACACGGTGCAGCCCGGTCAGCCCCTTCTGTCCTTCGCGGACATGGGTCAGCTCCAGGTCCAGGTGGACATACCCACCCGGCTG
Source organism: Chromatiaceae bacterium (assembly GCA_049284555.1). Taxonomy (GTDB): domain Bacteria; phylum Pseudomonadota; class Gammaproteobacteria; order Chromatiales; family Chromatiaceae; genus Thiodictyon. The sequence continues at coordinate 605 of JBAPYD010000264.1, forward strand.
GCCGCGCCCTTGCAGCTGGGGTTCACCACCCAGGTCAAGCTCGATGATCCGAAGCAGTCGGTCGTCATGGGCCGGGTGGCCCAGGTCTTCCCCATGGCGGACCCCACCCGCCATACGATCCGCGTGAAGCTGGACCTCCAGCCGGGCGCCCCGGCGAAGGCGGGAATGTACGCCGAGGTGCTGGTGCCCCAGCCGATGTCCGAGCAGGGCCCCCTGCCCGTCATTCCGGTCTCCGCGGTGGTCTACCGGGGTGGCCTGCCCATGGTCTACGTGCTCGACGCCCAGGAGCAGCCGCGTCTGCATCTTCTGCGCCTGGGAGAGCAGTTCGGCGACACCGTCACGGTGCTCACCGGGCTCCAGGGGGGTGAGCGGATCCTCTTGCGGCCGCCCCGCGAGCCCTAGCCGGGGCTGCCGTCCCCGAGCCAGCGGAGGCGGTCGCGCCGGCCTATCCTCGACTGACTGCATAGGCGACAGGATCCATGTCAGACACCGATTCCACCCCCCCGGCGGCATCCAGCGGACATCAACAGGGTCTCGGACTCGCCGGCTGGACCGCCAAGAGCTTCATCCATTCGCCCCTTTCCCCGCTCCTGTTCCTGGCCATGCTGGGAATGGGACTGCTCGGGCTGGTCGCGACCCCGCGCCAGGAGGACCCCCAGATCTCGGTCCCCATGATCGACGTCTTCGTGCAGTTCCCGGGCGCGTCCACGGAGCAGGTGGGGAGCCTCGCGGTCGAGCCCCTGGAGCGACTGCTCTCGGAGCTTCCAGGGGTCAAGCACGTCTATTCGGCGAGCGAGCGGGATCAGGGGATCATCACGGTCCAGTTCGAGGTAGGCGAGCTGATGGGCCCCTCACTCGTGAAGGTCCACGACAAGCTCCAGGCCAACGTCCAGGTCCTGCCCCCGGGGGCCCTCCCACCGCTGGTGCGGCCCAAGGGAATCGACGACGTGCCCACGGTGACGCTGACCCTCTGGTCCGATGTGATCGACGATGCGGCCCTCCGTTCCCTGGGGGCCAAGCTGTTGCAGAGCCTGGCACAGATTCCCGATGTGGGTCAGGGCTTCGTGGTGGGGGGGCGCGCGGAGCAGATTCGGGTGGAGGTGGAGCCGCAGCGCCTCGCGGGCTTCGGTGTTAGCCTCGAGCAGATCGCCGGGACCATCAGGACCGCCAACGCCGAGCAGCGAACCGGGGAGGTCGAGTCGGACGAGCGCCATCTGACCGTCTACACGGGCTCCTTCCTCCAGAGCGCCTCGGACGTGGAGGGGCTGGTGATCGGCTCCCACCAGGGAGCCCCCGTCTATGTCCGCGATGTGGCCAGGGTGACCCTGGCTCCCGAGGAGTATCGCCAGCAGGTGAGCTATTACACGGGCTCGGCCTACCCTGGAGAGGTCCGGGCCGACGGCATGCCCGCGGTGACCGTGGCCCTTGCCAAGAAGGAAGGCAGCAATGGGGTCACGGTGGCCAATGCCATCCTGGAGAAGGTGGAGCAGATCAAGGGTCAGCTGATTCCCGACAACGTTCGTGTCGAGGTCACCCGGAACTACGGCCAGACCGCCAATGACAAGGTCAACGAGCTGATCTTCAAGCTCTTCGTCGCCACTGGTGCGGTCACCGTCTTGGTCTTCTTCGCCCTGGGACTCAAACCGGCCATCGTGGTGACCCTGGTGATCCCGGTCGTGCTGCTGATGACGGTCTTCTCCGCCTGGCTCATGGGTTACACCATTGACCGGGTGAGTCTGTTCGCCCTGATCTTCGCCATCGGCATCCTGGTGGACGACGCCATCGTGGTGGTGGAGAACATCTACCGGCGCTGGCTGATGAAGGGGGCGACCGATACCGAGACGGCCGTGGAGGCGGTGGCGGAGGTGGGCAACCCCACCATCATCGCGACCTTCACGGTGGTCGCGGCGCTGCTTCCCATGGGCTTCGTCTCGGGGCTCATGGGCCCCTACATGGAGCCGATCCCGGCGCTCGGGTCGGCGGCCATGCTGTTCTCCCTGTTCGCCGCCTTTGCCTTTACACCCTGGCTCGCGATGCGCATCAAGCCGACCCTCAAGGCGCTCGAGAAGGCGGAGCGGCGGGAGCACAAGACCGCCGAGGCCCTGGATGGGGTCTTCCGGCGCATCCTGGTCCCGCTGATCGACCACAAGTCCCTGGGGTATCTGTTCCTCTTCGGCCTGATCGGCGCCTTCTTCCTGTCTGTCCTGCTCTTCTACGTCAAGGCGGTGCCCTTCAAGATGCTGCCCTTCGACAACAAGCCGGAGTTCAGCGTGGTCCTGGACATGCCCGAGGGAACCGCCCTGGGCCGCACCATCAACACCGCCCGGCTATTCGCAGAGCGGCTGCGAGAGATCCCCGAGGTGGTGGCCATGCAGACCTATGCGGGGACGGCCAAGCCCTTCGATTTCAATGGCATGGTCCGGCACTACTATCTTAGGCAGCGTCCCTGGCAGGGGGAGGTCCAGGTGCAGCTGACCGATAAGCACGAGCGCAGTCGCACCAGTCATGAGATCGCCCTGGAGGCCCGGTCCCTGCTCACGCCCCTGGCCCGCGAGGCGGGTGCGCGGATCACGGTGGTGGAGATGCCGCCGGGGCCGCCGGTGCTTCAGGCCGTGGTGGCGGAGATCTATGGTCCGGACGGACTCACCCGTCGGCAGGTGGCGGCCGACATGACCCGGCTCTTCGAGCAGGTGGACAGTCTGGCGGACGTGGACAACTACATGCAGGAGCCCCACGAGGTCCTGCGCTTCGAGGTGGACGCGGAGAAGGCGGTGCGTCTCGGGATCTCGGTGGATACCGTGATCCGCAACCTGGACATGGCGCTTGGTGGCTTCAAGGCGGGCGACGTGAAGCGCGGCAGCCTCCTGGAGCCGACCTTCATCGTCATCGAGGTGCCGCTCGCGGTGCGGGCCAATCTTGCCCGGCTCGCCGATCTACCGGTCCCCTCGGCAACCGGCGAGACCGTGCCCCTGTCCGAGCTCGGTCGCTTCGTCAAGCAGCCCGCGGATCCCATCGTCTATCACAAGGATCTGCGCCCCGTCGAATATGTGGTGGGAGATGCCGTGGGCAAGCTCGGCGCCCCCCTTTACCCCATGCTCGCGGTGGAGGAGCTTCTCAAGGACTACAAGACCCCCGACGGTCAGACCATCTCCGGCACCATGTTCACCGGTGCCCCTCCGGACAACGGCAAGAGCGGCTTCGAGTGGGGCGGGGAATGGACCGTCACCTACGAGACCTTCCGGGACATGGGTCTGGCCTTCGGTGTCGCCCTGGTGCTGATCTACATGCTGGTGGTGGCGGAGTTCGGCAACTTCGTGACTCCGGCGGTGATCATGGCGCCTATCCCCCTGACCCTGCTCGGAATCGTGCCCGGCCATTGGCTCATGGGCGCGGACTTCACCGCCACCTCCATGATCGGCTTCATCGCGCTGGCCGGCATCATCGTGCGTAACTCGATCCTGCTGGTGGATTTCTCGATCGAAGAGGTGGCCAAGGGACTCACCGTCAAGGAGGCGGTGATCAACGCCTGTAAGGCGCGCACCCGGCCGATCCTGATCACGGCCCTGGCCCTGGTGGCGGGCTCGAGCGTGATTCTGACCGACCCGATTTTCCAGGGTATGGCCATCTCGCTCCTCTTCGGCGTGCTGGTCTCCACCCTCCTGACGCTGGTGGTGATCCCCCTGGGTTGCGTGAGTGCCGGGCGTCACCTCGTGCGGCACTGAAGAATTACCCCAGAATCTGCGGGTAGCTTTTTCCCAGGAATCCGCTAGACATTGTTAGGAGGCCGATGAGGCGTCGAGCCGTGCGTCCAAACGGAGATTCAGACATGCACAACGCAGATATCCTGATCCATATCGATGAGACCTTGAACGACGAGGCCGTCCACAGCCTGGAGCGGGAGATGGGGTCGGAGGAGGGGATTCTCAGCGCCTGTATGCACGAACGGGCGCGTCACCTGATGTTGGTCGATTTCGACGCGCGGCAGGTGCGTCCAAGCCATATCGTCCAGTGGGTCCGGAACCGCGGTCTACACGCCGAGATGGTAGGTCTTTAAGGAAGGTCAAATCGAGACCGCAGGTGCCCCGGCGGGGCGGAATACCCCGCCGGTTTCCAAGCGGATTCTCAACAACCTGCAGGATGACTTTCCCGGGACCTGCGGGCGCTCAATTGGTTTGAGGGACCGTCCAGTCGGTCTTGGCGACGAGCTTGCCCGAGCCACCCGGCTCGAACTGCGTGATGTAGGCACCCCTCGACATGAATCGCTGTCCAGGTGCGAGGCTGAAGCGGGGATAGACCGACGTATAGCTCGCGTTCTCCGCCATGTGCTCGATCCGCTCCAACAGATAATCCCGTTTGAAAAAGCCCCGAATCGCCGACACACCGCCGCGCGTCATGGTGAGTGCGAAGAATGCGTTTGCCTGAAGGACCCTTTCATCCGGCGCAAAGATCCTTTTCGACTTGAGCCAGCCTGTGGAGCGGGCGAGCAGCCGCGGTAGGCGGCCGGGGAGCTCATAGGCGTGCGCGAGATAGAGCCGGTCCCTGACTTCCGGTGGGATGGAGCTGCCTTCCGTGCCATAGAAGCTGGTTGCAAGGTAGATGCGCCTGGGTGCCTTGCCGTCGGCAAGGAGCGAAGGGAATGCGCTCCAGAGCCCATCAGTCTCGTCCCGTCCGAGCCACAGCATCAGAATCCCATCGCTTGCCTCGGAAGCAAGATCAACCCAGAGGTCCCGGGTGAGCGCGGAGCTCGACTCCAAGACGCGATCGACCGCCTGGCCGCCGTGTTGGTGAATGTGTTCCGCCAGCCGCTCCGACGCCTCCTGGCCCTTGGGATCACCCTGGATACGTACTTGCACAGTCTTCGAAGATAGCAGGCCATCGCTCGAGAGATGGTCGGCGATCGAATCTGCCTCGAGGGCCACGCCATTGGAGAAGTAGACGGAATAGAAGCTTCCGTCTTCGGCGACAGGCAGATCGGTATTCGGAAAGAGGCAAGGAACCTCGTTGGCTTCACAGAACTGATGGATCGGCTCCCAGGAGCCCGGTGCGAGACCTCCGATCACCGCGAATACCGGAGAAGCGTCGTAGTAAGACTGCAGCTGTTGCGGCCAGGAGTCCTCGGGTCCGTCGAGCTCCCATAGACGCAGTACCCATTTCCGGTACGGTTGGTATTGCCAGGCCTTGTGCCGGGGGGCATGCTCGGACCGCTGACTTTCATGTCGGGTCTCGACATTCTTCTGTTGGAAGTAAGACTCGAAGACGTCCAGGTACGCCTTTCGCCTCGCCGCATCTGCCGTGCTGGAAACGATGGTGGCGAAGTAGATGTTCTCATCGTCCACGCCAGGATCAGGCGCGGTCGTCATGCTCTTGAGATAGGCCAGTAGAACGTCGAGCTGGTCGTCGCTCAGCCGATACCTTGGCATCAAGGGACCGAGCGGCTGGCCGTCGGCGCCGATCCCCTCGCGGATCGCGCGCTTCAGCGTCTCATCCGTGTAGGCGGGGCGGAGCTCCGGAGCCAAAGGCGGTTTGCTGGTGGGCACGCGCAAGGGCTCGTAGAGCATGTCCCCGGTTACTGGAGGGGCGACGTTCTGACCTTCCGCTGCCCCGATGCCGCTTCGACGGTGACAATAACCACAGATGACCTGCTCACCGCTCAGGGCGATGTCGCCCTGAACGATGCCGGTCATCCGCTCACCGCCGGGCAGCACGCCCTGGCGGTACATGCGTTCCCCGGCTGCGATCAAGGCCTCATCGGCGGCCGGGGCCGCTGGCGTGGTCGCCGGCAGCCCGAGGAGCGCGGCGAGCAACGCGCCGGAAAGAAGTGTCTGACTCTGGGCCATAGGGGGAATCAGCGTTGCACCAACTGATGATACTCCGCGACGATCTGAGCCGCGCTCGCGATACCATCCAGGCGGACCCAGGGCTCGTCGGGTGACCGGCGCATCAACGTGGTGGGCTCGTGGTTCATCTTGTTGCCGCGGTAGACGTCGAATGCCTTCTGCACCGAAATCAGCTCATCGAGGTCGCCGGTCAGGAACTGCCACTGGCTCCCGGCACCGAACTGTTGCGCATAGGCCCGCAGCCGCTCCGGCGTGTCGTACTCGGGATCGATCGAGAAGGAGACCATCCGCACCTCGTCGGCCTCCGGCCCAAGCGTCGACTGCACCTGGGCAAAGGTCCCGCTCATCACCGGGCAGATGGTCGTGCAGGTGGTGAAGATGAAGTTGATCATCACCGGCTTCCCGCTGTCCAACTCGCTCAGCAACGTGGTCTCCGACCCGTCCATGGCCGTGAGCTTGACATCCTCCAGACGATACTCATGCTCCGAGCGTTTGTATCCCTTCTGGTTCATCATGGCGCGATGGTGCGCGTGAGGATCATCCCCATCGCCCTGGCCCTGATGCTCCGCATGTTCGTGATGCGCATGCCCCTCGGGCGCGTGCTGCTCATGGTCGGCGTGCGCAGAGGCCGAGGTTTCCGCGACGTTGCCGGCAGCCTGCTCCATGGCGTTGGCTGGAGTGCCCGCGAAGATCGCACAGGCAAGCGCGGGCAGGATCAAACCGTGGAGTGAGCGCGTTTCGAGACTGGAAATACGCGATGGCGTCATGAATACTGCTCCTACGTCAGGGCATTTGAGGGGGAAAGCGCGCGGGAAGACCGGCCTCTCCTGCCCGGTGGGCGAAACGCGTGAAAAGTAACGCGTGTATCGCGTCGAAGCAACTGCCGCGGGAAGGCCGTGAGTACCCCATCGGCAGGGTAGATGACGGAGATCGATCGGAAACGAAAACGGTGCGGGGATGTTCCCGCACCGCTTCGCTTACCGGTGAAGCCCCGGATTATTGCATCGGGGCAGTTTCCGCGCCCTCCGGACCCTCGACGGTCACGTATACCGGAATGAAGCCATAGCGACTGGAGAAGTTGTTAATGGCCTTTTGCCAACGTGACCTCCTATCATTCCAGGACATGTCTCGGGTCAAGGATTCACCCCGCGAGCCGTGGTAGGTGACCGTCAGCGCGGCGTTGCTGTCCAGGGCACTGGTGGCGTAGACCACAGGCTTGTCTGTGCTGGTCTGGTACGTCGCGTTGGTGATGTCGATCGTCAGGTCGTAGCCGTTGCAGTCCTGGTCGATGCGATCGTGCTTGACTTCAGTCGCCCCAGGATAGATCGAGGCATCGGCGTCGTTGCAGTCCTGATCGGCCGTGAACTCGTCGCCGTCCGCATCCACCGGTCCGACAGGCAGGGCGCAGCCAGACTCGTCCACCGTCGTTCCGGAGGGCGTGCCGGCGCATTGATCGACCGCATCACTGACACCATCGCCGTCCGCATCGAGCTGGCTGGCACCGCAACCCTCCGCGTCGATCGTCTCTCCGGCTGGCGTGCCGGGACACTGATCCAGGGCGTCGCTAACACCGTCACCGTCGGCATCCATCTGGCTGGCACTGCAGCCATCGGCGTCCACCGCCTCTTCGGCTGGCGTGGCGGGACATTGGTCGAGGGCGTCGCTGACACCGTCACCATCGGCATCGAGCTGGCTGGCACTGCAGCCATCGGTATCCACGGTCTCTCCGGCTGGCGTGGCGGGACATTGGTCGGCGGCGTCGCCCACCCCGTCACCGTCTTCGTCGGCGGGCAGGTCGTCGTCGAGAATGGTCGCCACGGCCTCGGCGCTCTCGCCGAGGGTCGCACCCCCCTGGGGATTGCTCAGCGAAAGTCGGAAGTCCTCGTCCGCCTCAGTCAGGCCATCGTCCACGATGGAGACATTCATCGTCCGGCTCGTCTCACCGTCCGCGAAGACCAGTGCCTCCGCCGCAGGCACGAAGTCCGCGCCGGCGGCGGCAGGGTCGGTTGCCGCGGGATCGACAGCAGCGGCGAAATCGACGGACACCTCGCCGGTCGCCCCCCCGGATCGGGTTACGGTGACGGCGAGGCTCGCGACGTTCTCGTCCACGCTATAGGCGGTGCTGCTGAAACCGAAGACGCCCGGATCGCTGCTTCCGCCCCCCAGCTCCGCCTCGAGCTGCTGATGGGCCGCCACCAGATCGATCAGCCCATGGCCGAAGTCATGGTCGGGTCCGGCCGCCCCCTTGTCGACGGCGTTCTCCTTGAGCACGGTCTCCACCTGGGAGACAGTGGCATCCGGGAACGCCCCCATCAGGATCGCCATGCCGCCGGAGACATGGGGTGCGGCAAACGAGGTGCCAGAGACGAGACTGTAAAAGCCCGGCATCCGGTCGGTGGTGAGCACCCCAGCGCCAGGGGCCACCAGATGCGGATAGATGCCACCGTCGCAGGCACCTGGGCCGCGACTGCTCCGGTAATACAGGTTCTCGTAGTAATCGACCGCGCCGACGGAGACGGCGGCGGGGTCATTCGCGGGGCTGACGCTGGTTTCCGGCGCCGGCCCATAGTTGCCGCCAGCGAAGACCACCGCGATCTCGGCCTCTTTGAGCGCCGCAATGTCGAGCGCGAACTCCTGGACGCACTGGTTCTCGGTGCCGGTGAGGGCCCAGGAGTTGTTCACGATGTCGGGGGTGTCGGCCGTCGCCGGGTTCCCGTCGGGATCGAGGACCCACTGGAAGGCTTCATGAATGGCGCTCAGGGTCGCCCGATTCGAGTTGTCGAAGATCTTCGCCGCGATCCACTGGGCATCCGGCGCCATGCCGACCTGATAGCCCCCGGCATCGCCGGCGACCATGAGACCCAGGACCTGAGTACCGTGGCCGGTGCTGTCCGCTGGCGTGAGGTTCTGTCCGTAGGGGTCGAACCAGCTATTGCTGCCGCCGCGCCAGCGCGGGCCCAGATCCGGGTGGGTCGCGTCGGCACCCGAGTCCATGGTGGCCACCACCACGCCGCCGCCGGTGTAGCCTAGGTCCCAAAGGGAGTGGACACCGGTCATGTCCAGGTTCCAATAGGTCGGCGCCGTCGGCGCGGTGCCCGTCACGGGTCCCTGTACCTCGGCATTGACGTAGACCTCCTCGACACCCGGAAGCGCCGCGAGGCCCGGGATCAGGCTCGCGGGCAGCTCCACGGCAACCGCGTTGGCGATCCAGAGCTCCGTGACCCGTGACGCCGCCCCTTTCGCCCGCAGGTACCTGGCGACGGCCTGTGCGTTGCCCTTCGATGCCCGCTTGAGTGCCTTGAGGAGCTCGCTCCGCTTCAGGGCCTTGCGCGCGGCCTTGCGCTCTCTTGGGTCCGTATACTGCTGCTTCAGCAGGCGGTTGACGTCCTTGCGCAGCTGCTTGAAGTCCACCGCGTCCGAAAACTTCACGATGACGCCGATGGTGCCCTGGTAGCCGCTCTCGATCTGCGCCTGGAGGGCGGGCGACAGGGTCGCGGGGGGCGCCTTCGCGTAGCTGACCGGGCCCACCGCCAGCGCCACGGCGGCTGCGGCCGCGAGTAGATGGAATCTCATTGCTCTCACCCAGAAATCAGTTAACGGTCAGGTGCTGGACCCGGAAGTCCCCGATCACCACAGAGACCTTATCCCCGGGCTTCAGGTGCATGTCCGGATTGGCGAACACCATGTAATAGGTCTTGTCGGCCTTGATGTTCTTGCCCCTATTGGTGGGACGCATGGCCCCGGTCTTTGCCCCCACCGGTACCGGCAGATTGATGCCGGACCTCTCGGCGGTGATGTAGGGCTTGATGCGGTGGTCGAACAGCGGCAGGGCCTTCTTCTCGTCGACCACTCGGAATCGGAAATCCAGCATGAAGCCACCGGCGGTTTGCGAGATGCCGATCACCTCGACCCCCCACCGCTCGGCCAGCATTTCGTTCGGAGCGGCAGGATCGGGCTTCAGGAGCTCGGCACGCTTCTGCTGGGCCTCCGCCATGGCCGCCTCGATCTGCTCGACCGTCAGAGCCTCTGTGGACACCATACCCGGCTCTGCCTTGTCAGCGTCGGCCCCAGCCTCCTTCCCGTTGACCCCCTTCTCGCCGGCTGGGTCCACCGATGCGTGGTGATCCGACGCCGCGGGGGTCGCCCCCGGATGCTCGGCGACCGGCGCTGCGCCAAGTCCGGCACCGAAGGCCCAAAAAGTGAGTGAGAGTCCGACGAGGAGCCGGCAGCCGTATCCGTTCCTGTGCAACATGATTCCGATGGCTCCCTCGGGATTCTTGAAAGACTCCACGCCTGGGGCGTGGTTTCCCGCCGGACCACAGAGGCTCCCAAGGGCCCGGCGAGACTAGGAGGCGGGGGTGGTCCTTCACCCCGCCATCTTCTCTGCTAGGGCACGTGCACCGCGTCGATGTCCTGCCCGTCGTCCCCGTCCAGACCTGGTCCGCTGAAGTACATCGACCAGGTCGACCCGTTGTAGGAGACCACGGCCTCATCCTGCACGGTTCCAACGCCCGGCACATTCGTTCCGGCGTTGCGATTGAAGGACATGTAGAAGGTCGTGCCCTTCACCGTCAGGCCGTCGACGTCTGCAACGTTAGGCAGGCCCACCCCACTGGCATCCAACACCCTGCTGAACGCCGAGCCATTCCAGCCGTAAATGTCCGCATCGTCAGCGGCACCCAATCCACCGACATTGGCGTTACCCAGGGTGGAGAAGTACAGCATGCCACCAAAGACCGAGATGGCATCGATGTCGTGATCGGCGCTCGTGAGGCCCTGGGCCGTACCATCGAAGTAGAGGCTCCAGGTGCCGGCGTCGTAGAGCAGCACATCCTCGTCCTGCACCGCCGCGATGCCCGGGACGGTGGTCAGCTCGTCGTTGGAGAACGAGACGTAGAAGGTGTCCCCGTCCACCATCTGCAGGCCGTCGATGTTGGCCTGGAAGCCCATCGTGTCGATGAAGTACACGATTGCGCTGTAGACGTCACCGTCGTAGGCGTAGATGTTGGCGTTGTTGTAGGGCTCAGCCACACCAGGTGGACCAACCAGATTCGACACGTTGGAGAAGAACAGCGGGCCGTCCGTCCCTGCACCTGCGGGAACCACGCGCAGCGTGTAGGACTGGGTGCTCGTCAGCGAGCCATCGCTGGCGCTGACGGTCACCGCGTGGTCTCCGAGATCGAACAGGGTCGGGGTCCAAGTGACCAGGCCGGCTCCATCCATCGCCATGCCGACCGGCCCCACGTCCAGCGCGAGGGTGATCGCATCGCCTTCGGCGTCCGTGGCGGTGACCTGGTACTGGTAAAGGGCGTTCACCGGCGCTTCAGTCAAGGGCACAGACGTGATGACCGGGGCGTCGTTCACCGGATTGACCGTGATGCTGACGGTTGCGAGATTGCTGTCCAGCACGCCGTCGTTTGCCACGTAGGTGAAGGAGTCGCTGCCGCTGAAGCCCGCGCTCGGCGTGTAATCGAAGGAGCCGTCCGAGTTGAGCGTCAGGGCTCCGCCTGCGGGCCCCGTCTGTACGACGGCGGTCAGCGCATCCCCGTCCACGTCGTTGTCGTTCCCCAGCACACCCGGTGCGGTCACGGAAAGCACCACGTCCTCATCGGTCGTGTAGGCATCATCCTGGGCGACCGGTGCGTCGTTGACGGCAGTAACGGTTACGTCGACCGTGGCGGTGGCCGTGGAGGTTACGCCATTGCCGTCCGTGATCGTGTAGGTAAATTGATCCAGCCCGTTGGCGTCCAGGTTCGGCGTGTAGGTCACGCAGCAGTTCGCGTCCGAGATGGTCACGGTCCCGATCGAGCCATCCGTTACCGCGATGATCGTCAGGAGGTCGCCGTCCGGATCGCTGTCGTTCGCGAGCACGTCGATAACGACCGGGGTATCCTCTGGCGTCGTCGCCGTGTCGCCCACGGCCACCGGGAGCTGGTTGGCGGGTCCGACGCTCAGGAACCGCAGCATGCCGCCGACCGTGTCACCAACACTGTATTCGTTGGGATCCGAGGGGTTCGTCATGTAGCCGTTGCCGTCGTAGACCGCATAGCGGCCCTCCGCCGCAGCGATGACGATTGCATCCTTGGTCTTCAGCGGCGGGAGCATCGCCGAGTACTGCTCTCGCGGCGCGAAGCCCGTCTCCCCGGTTGCCGTGTCCTCCCAGGCGTACTGCAAACCGTCCTCGGCATGGATGGTCATGTACAGGCCCTGGAGGACCGGGACATGGGTCTCGGTCGCGGCGCTGAGCAAGCGCAGCAAAGTGCGCTGGCCCGCCGAACCAATTGCGGTGTCCTCCATGCCATCCACGTAGGGCTCGCCGTTGACGAGGAACCAGCTGGGGTGGCGCCCCATGGCGGTGGTCAGCGTATCCGCGGCGACGGCCGCGTTGAACACCGGGTCGATGTCGCTATAGAACAGGACCACCTCGTTGTCATAGGCCACACCGGGGTAGACCTCTCCCGTGGCCGCATCCTGCGTCGCCGGCCCGTATAGGCCCATGTAGACCTGCTTCTGCGGGTGGGTACCGGAGTGGTATATGAAGGTCCCGGGGCGGTTGACCGTGAAGCTGTACGCCACGGTATCCCCGGCTGCGGTCTCGACGCCGAAGGAGCGGACCCGTTGCGGCGGATCGGCGGCGGGGTTCCTGGCCCCCGTTGTTCCGTCGCTCCAGGTCGGTCCCAGGGGCGTGGGCATCGGCAGGCCGGGGATGACGATGGAGGTCGGCTCCGGCAGGTTGTTGGTCAGATTGATGGTCAGGGTGCCATCGGTCACCTCGAGCCGGGGGCCAGGTATCTCTACGACCCCCTGGCAACCAGCTGTGGCGGAATCAGTATCCAGGACGTAACCCCACACTGGGACACTGCTGCCGTCCGGCATGGTTTTCGTGGTCGCCTCAGCGCAGAGATCGTAGACCTCCGCGGAGGCGGGACCCGCCGAGAGGGCGAGCAGCACCGCGGCGGCGGCCGGGCTGAGAGATGTTTTCATGTCAGTGAACCTTTTCATTGTCCGTCCCTCCCTTTATTCGATCGGTATGGAGGGAGGCAGCACGACCACCGCGCTCAGGGTGCCGCCCGGGAAGATATCGAACGTGGTGAGCTCCTTCTCGGCGTGGGAGTGCCAGACGAAGAAGTAGCCGGCGAAGGGGTTCAGACCGCCCTCACCGGGAGGCAGATCGCCCAAGTCGCCCAGGAAGGGGCTGCCGCTGTACCAGGCCCCGAAGGCGAGCTCGCCAGGACCGGGCAGCGTCACAGGGAAGGGCTTGCCGTGATCGGGGCAGTACTCGTGCTCGTAGGTCGAGCCAGCCTCGGCATCGCCGAACCCGTCCCCATCGATATCCTCGCAGACGTGCGTCGTGTCGTGGCCATAAATGTCCCAGTTGAGATCCTTGCCGGTCCAGACCCAAAGGGCGTCGATCGCCTGCTTGGGCGCGGAATTGATGGTGTTGTCCGAGCGGCCCAGGTTCGCTATGTCCCCATCGGAAGAGAGGATCCGCCCGTCGCGGGCGACGAACTGCAGATTCTCGCCGTGGTAGTGGAACGGGTGGCTGTCGTGGCCGGCATTGACGTTGCGCACCAGCACCCGGTCACCGGGGTGGGCCTTGGCCAGGGCGGCGTAGGGCTGATTGGGGTACAAGGGGCTGTAGTCGGCCTCGAAGAGATCCGGGAAGACCCGCCCGTTGACGAACCAGATCTTGGCGAAGCGATCCGAGTTGGTGAAGTGGTTGAAGTGACCGACCGCCACCTGGAGGTGGATCTCCGGGTCGACCTCGGTTAGCAGGTACAGGAACTCCTGCTCGTAGTCGGTCTCGGTCCCGTCGCCGTAGGCGTTGCGGCCGACGTTGACAACCGGATCGGGACGTACGATCAGCACGCCCAGCAGGCCCATTTCCACGTGCAGCCCCGGATTCGGACCGTCGAGGCTGTGGTAGATGTAGGTGCCGGGCTTGTCGGCCGTGAAGCTGTAGCTCGCCGTCTCCCCGAGGGATGCAGCCTGCGTGACCAGGCCCTCGGAGCCGCCGGAGGCGGTGACCTGGTGACCCGTGACCAGGATCGAAACGGGCTGCGGGATGCCGTAATTGGTCAGCTTGATAGTGACGGTATCGCCCTGGTCGACGACCAGCGTCGGTCCCGGGTACTGAGGCAGATAGTAACCGGCGCCCTCCGGATGCGTCGCCGTCGCGCCCCCGGTCATGTCGCCGAAGAGCCACATCGGGAGGCTGGTGCCCTCGGGCAGCGGGATGGTGGCCGGGTAGGCGTAGAGGTTGAACGCACCGTTGGTGGGCTGGATACCCCGGATATCGTGCTGGGCCTGCGCGGGCTGCCAGGGTAGCCCGAGTGCCAGGCCCGCCAGCAGCACGCCGAACAGGCGCGCGGGCCAGGTGAAGTGCTTTCTCATTTCGCTTGTCTCCTGCTCGGGCGGTGGACTAGTTGACGACGATCTCGGTGATCATGCCGCCGACCAGCTCGGTGTTGTTGCTCATCTGGCTGAGCTCGGTGGCGTAGAGGAAGTAGGTCCCCGGCGCCACGCCGGCGGTGTCGATGAGGATATCCTTGACCTCGCCGCCGCCCGAGTTGACCGATGCCACCTCCTCGTAGATGTTCTTTCCATCGATCCCCCGCGCGTGCCGGGCACCGGTACCCACGACCTTCATGGTCAGACCCTGGGCAGTGATCGTGTAGAAGCGGTCGATGCTGACGTTGTTGAGACGGAGCAGCAAGGTATCGCCCTGCGTGACTTCGATGACCGAGTCCTCGACCTGGGTAGGCTTGCCATTGGTCAACTCGGTGCCCGGGGTGCCGGTGACCTTGCCATCCGCGTCGTCCACCGGGGCCGGCAGCGCCCCCGCCACCACGGTGTCCGGGTAGCCGCGGCCGTTCATCATCGGGTAGTCGCCCTCCAGCTGGGCAAACGGCAGCGGCTGCACGAACAGGCTGGCATCGTGGAACTCGGAGTCGAAGCCCGCGATCTGGATGGCCTTCTCGACGTCGAAGGCCGTTGTGCCGTCATCGTCGTTGTAGGCATAACCTTCAGGTGCTGTCGGATCGGTGTTGCCCTTGCGCTTGGCGATCGGGCAAACAGCTGGATCGGTACAGCCTGTCTCATCCTGCTTTGGATGGACATAGAGGTTGGCCAGCATGCCCATCTCCATGTGCTCCGTCGCCTCCACGTGGCAGTGGTACATATAGGCGCCCGGCTCGACCACCTTGTAGTAGTAGGTGAGCGTGGCGCCCATGTTGATGGCGATGGAGACTTCCGGCACACCGTCGAACACCGTGGCGGCATTGGGGAAGCCGTGCCAGTGCACCGTGTGCGGATCGAACAGATCCGGGCGGATCACCGTGCCCACGTTGGTCAGGGAGAGATAGAACTCGTCCCCCTCGTCCAGCTCGATCTTGCTCCCCGGCCACTCCGCGGCCAGGATGCCTTCGGCAATGGCGTCCTCCGGCGGTGTGCCGGTGATGTCCTTGAAGCCGAAGGTGTACAGCGG